>JAHFBX010000093.1 GCA_023249815.1 Candidatus Eiseniibacteriota bacterium | reverse complement strand
CATCGGCATGAACAAGGGTGGCTCCGTGAACGCGGCAGGGCTCCGCGTGACCATGACGCACGCCACGCATTCGAGCAGCTTCGACGGTGGTGACGCCCGCGTGTACGGCGGTGACCCGGCGGGGTTCGTCATCAGGCTCGAGAACGACGCCACGCTCTACTTCGCCGGTGACACCGGCCCGACGATGGACATGCAGATCGTGGGCGACCTCTATCGCCCCGACGTGGCGATCCTGCCAATCGGGGACCTCTACACGATGGGCCCACGCGAAGCGGCCTACGCCGCACGGCTCGTGCGCGCGCGCTGGGTGGTGCCGTGCCACTACGGCACGTTCCCCGCGCTCACCGGTACGCCGGACGCGCTACGCGTCGAGCTCGAGCGCCAGGGGGTCGAGGCCGAGGTCGTGGCGCCCAAGCCGGGCGAGACGCTGCGGTAGCGCGTGGCATGCAGCGCGAGCCGGACGAGCAACGCGACCATGCCCATGCGAGCGAGCCCTTGGCGCGGGACGAGATCGCCCGCGTGAACCGCGGCGCGTGGGACGCGATGGTGGCCCGCGCCAATCGCTGGACACTGCCCGTGGAGCACGCCGCCATCGAGGCCGCGCGGCGCGGTGAATGGAACATCGATCTCACGCCCACGAAGCCGGTCCCACGCGAGTGGTATCCGCCACTCGCCGGCGAGCCGGTGTTATGCCTGGCGGGCGGCGGCGGGCAACAGGCACCCATCCTCGCGGCGGCGGGAGCGCGCGTGACCGTGCTCGACAACTCGCCTCGCCAGCTCGAGCAGGACCAGGTCGTGGCGCGGCGCGAGCGACTGGCGATCACCAGCGTGCTCGGGGACATGCGCGACCTGTCCGCGTTCGCCGACCGCTCGTTCGCGCTGGTGTTCCACCCGTGCTCGAACGCGTTCGTGCCCCACGTGCGCCCGGTGTGGCGCGAGGCGTTCCGCGTGCTGCGTCCGGGTGGCGTGCTGCTCGCGGGGTTCACGAACCCCGTGGAGTACCTGTTCGATGCCGTGGCCTACGAGCGCGGCGAGCTGATCGTGCGCCACTCGCTACCCTACTCGGACGTGACGGACGCCACGCCGGAGGAGCGCGCGCAGCGCGAGGCGAGCGGTGAACCGCTGTCGTTCGGGCACACGCTCGAGGACCAGCTCGGCGGCCAGCTCGACGCGGGATTCGTGCTCACCGCGATGTTCGAGGACCGCTGGCCGGAAACCACGCTCGGGCGCTACATGGCGAGCTACATCGCCTCGCGCGCGGTGCGCCCGGTGAACTGACCGCTACGACGTGGTGCCGATCGCCGCGACGATGTCGTAGAGCGCGTGCACCGTGATGGCTGTGGTCGTGTTCGTGAATCGCCGGACGAGACCGAGCGTCACGCCGAGCAACAGGATCGTGGCCATCCCGAACCACGTGTACTGCACGTGACCGGCGGCGAACAGCACCGACGCCCACAGCACGCCGACGCGCGGCTGGAGCGCGCCGCGCACGAGCAGTTCCTCGCCCACGCCCGCGCTCACGCCCAGAGCCAGCACACCCGCGAGGGAGAGATCGCCCGCGATAAGCCTGCCCATGGCCTGGTCCTCGGCCCACAGGTGGTGCAGGTGCGTGCGCTCGAGCCACTCCATGCCCGCGTTGAGCCCGATCACCGCCGCGAGCCCCGCCGCGGCCACGAGCCACTCGCGCGTTCCCATCCGCCCGAGGCCCAGCCGGTCGCACACCGCGCGTAGGTCGCGCGCCACCCACAGCCCGACCGCGGCGGCGGCGAACAGCACCTCGCCAGCGAGCTGCGCGACGAGGCCGCCGACGTCGGCGAGCGGCTGGGTCTGGGTCGTGAGCACGCGCAGGAACTCGTCGAACAGGAGGCGCACGGGAACCGGGAGCAGCAGCACCACCACGGACAGCGCGGCGGTGAGGCGGACGGTGTGGGTGGGAGGCGAGCCCCGCATGAACACGCCCGCCACGGCGCGCGTCACGGGCGGGAGCGCGAGCATCAGGCAGATGAATACCGCGCCGAAACACCAGTAGGACGCCACGGAATGATCGGGGCTCGTGTCGAGCGTGCGAGCGTAGGCCCCGAACCCGAAGTAAAAGATCGCGCCGACGAGCGGCGGCAGGAGCGGCACACCGAGCCGAAGCGCGTGGCCGAAGTCACCGGGGATCAACGGCCCGTCCGTGAACGGATCGCCCGTGCGTGCCCGATCGCGCGCGTCCCACGACTGGCTGAGCGCGAACATGCCCGCCACGGCGAGGAACAGCGCCGCGTCGGGGCGGCCCGCCACGAACGCGGCGATCGCTCCCAGGAACACGAGCGCCGTCCAACGCTTGAGGCCGTGATGCGCCATGCCGCCCACGGCCTGGGCTACGCGCAGCGCCTCGTCGCGGGCGGTCGCGACCTGGAACGCTTCGGCACGCGCGTCTTCCGCGGCTCGATTCGCCACGGCTTCGCCCCCGATCGCGTGGGAGGCCGCGTCGACATCAGGCGGGGGAGTGGGCGCGGGCGTACCTTGATTCGTGTCCATCGTCGGGCGAGCATAGGGGCTCCACTCGGGGGCTCCAATCATGCGGATCGAAGTAAGACTGTTCGCGCAGGCGAGAGAGCGCGTCGGCAGTGGTCTCGCCCGCCTCGAACTGCCGGACGGCAGCCGCGTCTCGGACGCGCTCGCAGTACTCGAGCGAACGCACCCAGGACTGGCCGAGTTGCGCCCGCACCTGGCGGTGGCGGTGGACGGCGCGCTCGCCAGGACCGACGACGTGCTCACCGCGAACTGCGAACTGGCGCTGTTGCCGCCCGTGAGTGGGGGCTAGCGTGGCGGCCGGCGTGTCCTCGGGCGCGCGTACGGCCCGTCGTCGCTGGCGGATCGAACCGGTGACACCCGAGCATTGGACCGCTCTCGCGACGCTGTTCGGACCCAAGGGAGCTTGCGCGGGTTGCTGGTGCATGTTCATGCGTCTCCCCGCCGCGGAGTTCCTTCGCGGCAAGGGCGACGGCAATCGGCGTGCCTTGCGGCGGCTCGTCGCCAGGCGCCCGCCCGGCCTCATCGCCTACGACGGGGACGAACCCGTCGCGTGGGTGAGCGTGGCGCCGCGAGAGGAGTTCGCGCGGTTCGAGACCTCGCGCGTGCTGGCGCCGGTGGGAGGAGAGCGCGTGTGGTCGGCGCCCTGCTTCTTCGTCAAGGCGTCGCATCGTGGAGCGGGCCTGAGCGCGGCGCTGCTCGAAGCCGCGGCGCGATTCGCCGCAACGCAGGGCGCACGCTCGATCGAGGGCTACCCCAACGTGAACCGACACGAGCGGCAGCCTGCGGCGTTCGTGTGGACCGGGTTCGAGTCCACGTTCGAGCGCGCAGGATTTCGCGAGGTGGCGAGGCGGTCGCCGGCGCGGCCGATCATGCGCCGCGATCTGACCCGCCGCCCCGCTCGCACGATCGTGTCGAAGGCAGCCCGCGTGGGCGCGCGCCGTGGCTGAGCTCGTGCACACGCCGATCGACGTGGCGCCGCTGCTGGCCGCCGCCGCGAAGCCCGCATGCGGCGCGATCAACCTGTTCTTGGGCACGACACGCGACCACCACGAGGGTCGCCGCGTCGTGCGACTCGAGTACGAGGCCTACTAGCGGATGGCGCTCGACACGCTTGGCGCGCTCGAACGCTCGGCGTGCGAGCGATTCGGGCTGGCCCACTGCGTCATCGTGCACCGCCTGGGCGAGGTACCGGTGACCGAGGCGAGCGTCGCAGTGGTGACGAGCGCGCCGCATCGCGCGGCGGCGTTCGAGGCCGCGCGCTGGGTGATGGATGAACTCAAGCGCGGCGCGGCGATCTGGAAGAAGGAGCATTTCGCCGAGGGCGAGTCCGCGTGGGTGAAGGGACACCGGCTCCAGGGCTAGCGGTCGAGACGCTCAGCCGAGAGCGCTCACCGCGAACACCGCTTCGTCACGCGCCCACGGGTCGGGTTCGGCGTCCACCGCGTTGCGCAGCGCGGCCCGCGCTCGGATGCGCGCCGGCGAACTTGCCGCGAGCGCTTCGGCGAGACGGCCCAACGCCCATGCGGCATGACCGCGCACCAGGGCGTCGCGATCACCAGAGAGCGCGCGCTCCAACGCTGGAACGTGCTCCGGTCCGCCCCGATTGCCGAGCGCCACGCACACGTTCCGCACGAACCCGGCGCGTTCCGCCCGGCGGATGGGACTCGTGGCGAAGAGCTCGAGAAACGCCGGCTCGTCGAGCGAGAGGAAGCGCTCGAGCGACCAGCCCTCGAGCGACGCGGCGTGCAGGCGAGCCTCGCGTGCCGGTGGCGCGAACCGATTCCACGGGCACACCTCCTGGCACACATCGCAGCCGAACACCCAGTCGCCGATCAGCGGTCTGAGCTCGCGCGGGATCGGGCCCTTGTGCTCGATGGTGAGGTACGAGATGCAGCGTCTCGCGTCCAGCTGGTAGGGCGAGACGATGGCGCGCGTGGGGCAGCCGTCGAGGCAGCGCGCGCACGTGCCACAGCGCTCCGCCACCGGTGCGTCGGGCACGAGCTCGCGATCCACGAGCAGCTCGCCCAGGAGGAACCACGAGCCAAGCGTCTCGCTCAGCACGCCGGCGTGCTTGCCCACCCAGCCCAATCCGGCGCGCTCGGCCCAGCCGCGCTCGAGGATGGCGCCGGTGTCCGCGTACCACAGCGAGCCCGAGCCGGGGAACAGCTCGCGCTGGATCCAGCGCTCGAGCTGGAGCAGCTTGTCCTTCATGATGCGGTGGTAGTCCTCGCCCGAGGCATAGCGGGCGATGCGGCCCAGGCGCTGGTCTCGCCCCGCGTCCCGATCAGGCGGATGACACAGCGCCACGCACACCACGGCGCGGATGCCCGGCACGAGCTGGGAGGGGTCGGCACGCCGCTCGCGATGCTTCTCGGAGGCGAGCCAGTGCATCTCGCCGTGCCGGCCTGCCGCGAGCCACGCCTCGAAGTGCGCGCGCGCTTCAAGCGGTTCCAGCCGGGCGACCCCGACGGCATCGAAGCCCAACTCCAGCGCCCGCGACTTCAACCTCGCGGTCGCGACGGCCGGAGACAGCGTCAGCGCGGGTTCCGCCGGGGCGGCCTCGGCACGCCGGGCTTGGCGGCGCGCTTCACGCGCCTGAGCGAATCGGCGAGCGTGGAATCCGCGAGCGTATCGACGAACGCCGCCCCCGGCTTGAAGCGTGCCGCCGTCCGTTCGGAACGGATCGGCTCGCGGGCGGGCGGCGGCGTCGCCCCGCCGCTCGCGCCAGCTCGACGCGCCCGCATGGCGTCGAGCTCGCGACGCGCCTCGCTCCAGGCGCGAGTCGTCCGTGATTCGAGCAGGCGCAGATCCACTTCGGCCGTGGCGGCGAGCTTGAGGGGCGGTGCGGGCAGCGCCACGCGTCCGTCGCGCTCGTCGATTCGCATCCGGTCCGCGGACCCAACGCCGAAGATGGCTTCGGGGTCGGGGCCGGCGTTCCAGTAGACGCCATGCAGCGACGCGATGCGGTCGATGGGACGCACGCCCCTGGGGTCGTCGGGGATGTCGTTGACGAAGCTCGCCCGTGCGCCCCCGCTCGGGTTCGCGAGGGCACGGGTGCTCATGAACGTGAACATGCCGCCCGGCACCTCGTCGAAGTTCGTCACGCTCGACGGTGGCAGAGGTGCCCAACCCACGAAGTCGCCCACCTCGACCCACGCCACCCACGACGGCGCCCATGCGCCGTGAGGTTGCCAGACCCAGCCCTGGAACTCGTCGTGGAACCAGAAACCGTAGTGGTCGGTGATCCAGCCGAACGGCTCGTTCGACTCCCACACCCACCCGTAGGTGTACGACGGCTCCCAGTGACCGTCTTGGTAGGGGCGCCACGCGACGGTGTTGACTCGCGGACGGAACACCCAGCCCTGCGGTTCGATGAGCACCCAGTCGCCGTAGGGCTCCAGCTCGTCGTGGAATGGACGGAGCGGAGCGGCCAGGCCCAGGCGAGCGGCCGATTGCTGGGGAGGGGCTGGGGATTGCGTGGCTTCCGGCGGGCCGCCATCCACTGCGCATCCGGCAGCCAGGAGCGAGATTCCCAGCAAGAACGGCAAGTATTCTGCTATCGCCAAGTGCCGCACCATGTTAGATGGCTCCGAGTGGCCTGACCGTCCAGCTCATGGGTCAACTTGCGCAAATTAGCGTTGTGCGAGCTCAATGTCACCTATTACGATAGAGTTAACCATCCATTGCAGCAGGCTCCCCCCGAAGCTGACGGCCTGATGCGACCTGCGAGACATCCATAGCAACGGGAGCCCCCAGTCCTATGCTCTTGCGAAACCGTGTGTTCGTGCTCGCCTGCGCAGGTCTGTTGATGTGCAGCGCGGCGTTGGCCGCCGAACCCGTCGCACTTGATGCGCCGTCATTGGATCCGGGCGCCGAGGCGACGACCGTCATCCACCTCGACGTGACCGCGGGTGTGAGTGGCGCGCCCAACGGATTCGCGATCGAGTGGATGCTGCGCAGCCTTTTCGACACGAACGGCGGCTGGCCCACGGATCCGCTCGATCCCTCGATCCAGTCCGCGATATACCTCGGCTCGCCCACGCTCAACACCGTCGAGGGCACCACATCGTTCCTGCTCGGACCCGGACAGGTCGCCACGGTGGAGATTGGCGACATCTTCGACGAGACCGGCGTGCTCGCGACGAACCCCGGCGAGATGGCGGTGGGTACGGAATACGTGGTTCGCGTTCGCGCGAATGGCGACGGCGGGAGCACGGGCGGCGGCAATGACCTGATCGAGCCCAGTCCGTTCAGCGGCACCTTCTTCGCCACCACCAAGCAGAACGGTGGCACGAACGAATGCGTGCGCTCGCAGGGCTACTGGAAGACACATCCCGAGGCCTGGCCGGTCAACGCGCTGCGGCTCGGGAACATCATCTACACCAAGGTGCAGCTGCTCGCCATCTGGAACACGCCGGCCGCGGGCAATGGCTTGATCTCGCTCGCGCACCAGCTCATGGCGGCCAAGCTGAACATCATCTCCGGTGCGATCCCGCCTTCGATCATCACGGGCGCCATCTCCACCGCGGACGCGCTCATCGGCAGCCGCATCATCCCGCCGATCGGCACGGGCTATCTCTCGCCCGACATCACGAGCCACCTGACCGACGACCTCGAGGAGTTCAACACCGAGGAGTCGGGCGACATCCAGTGCCACGTCACGACGAACGTGAAGTCGAGCACCTGGAGCGATGTGAAGGCGATCTACCGCTAGTCAGAAGTGGCCGGACGACGTCCGGAGCTTCGCTCGACGGCCGCTCTCGTGTGAGGGTGGCCGTCGGGCTTCGGGGCGGGCTCGGGCTGCCAGCGCACCAGGGCACGCGGAGTTCCTCCGAGAAGCGGCCCGAAGCCTGTGGGTGGAGGTCGAGAAGGCGGCGCCGTGAGGCCCGAGCCCTCGCTCGCTACAGCCGCTTGTAGTTGGGACCGCCACCGCCCTCGGGCGTCGTCCAGGTGATGATCTGGTACGGGTCGGCGATGTCGCAGGTCTTGCAGTGGACGCAGTTGGACGCGTTGATCTGCAGCTTGAGTGCGCCTTCCTTCTCCGGGTCCTGCACCATCTCGTAGACGCTCGCGGGACAGAAGTGCTGGCAAGGGTTGCCGTACTCCTCGCGGCACTTCGTGGCGCACACGCTGGTGTCGGCCACGAGCAGGTGCACGGGCTGGTCCTCGTCGTGCATCGTGCCGGAGAGATAGACGTCGGCGAGCTTGTCGAACGTGAGCTTGCCATCCGCCTTGAGCGGCGCGGGCTTCCCGCCCGGATGCACGTCGCGGAGCTTCGCCATGCGCTCGTGGCCCGCGTGACCCTTCAGGTGGTCGCCGAGCGGATCCAGCCCGCCCATGAACATCTGGAAACCGGTGCGGAGAAGCGCCGTCCACAGTCCGCCGTCGAACGCCTGGTGGAAGTTGCGCATGCCCTTGAGCTCAGCGCCGGCCCAGGAGTCGGCCACGCGCTTCTCGTAGCCAGCGAGCTTCGCGGCCGAGAAGTCGTTCGCGAGCAGGCAGTCGAACGCCTGCTCGGCCGCGAGCATGCCGCTCTTGATGGCGAGGTGAATGCCCTTGAGTCGGCCGCCGTTCAGGAAGCCGGCCGTGTCGCCGGCGAGCAGGAGGCCGTCGGCGTAGAGCCGCGGCATCGCGTACCAGCCGCCCTCGGGAATCGCCTTGGCCCCATACGACAGCGGCCTGCCGCCCTCGAGCAGCGCGCGTACGAGCGGATGCGTCTTGAAGCGTTGCAGGTTGCCGTGCGGGTCACTGGTCGGATCGCGCGCGTCGAGTCCGGTGACGAAGCCCACGTACCAGAGCGAGTCCGAGAGCCCGTAGATGAACCCGCCGCCGAACGTGCTCGCGGGAAGTGGCCAGTTCATGGTGTGGAGCACGCGGCCCTTCTTCGCCTTCCCAGCCGGCACCTCCCAGAGTTCCTTGACGCCCGTGGCGTAAACCTGGGGTTCGCGGTCGCGAGCGAGCCCCAGGCGCTGCTCGAGCTGCTTGCCCAGCGTCCCGCGCGGGCCCTCGCACAGCACGGTGACCTTGGCGAGGCAGTCCGCGCCGGGCTGGTACGTGGGCTTGTGCTCGCCCTGCTTGCCCACACCCTTGTCGCCCGAGCGCACGCCGAGCACGCGATCGTCGTCGAGCAGGGGCGTCTGCGCTGGCGTCTCGGTGGCGATCAGCACGCCGCGCTCCTCGGCCTGGGCCGCGAGCCAGCGCGTGAGGTCGCCGAGGCTCACCACAGCGTTGCCGTGGTTCTGGAGCGCGGGCGGCACGAGCGGCAGGCGGAACGCGGAGCGCTCGAACAGGATGTAGACGTCGTCGCCCGTGACCTCGGACTCGATGGGGCAGCCCTGGCTCGCGTAGTCCGGGAGGAGTTCGCGCAGCGCGCGCGGGTCCATGACCGCGCCCGAGATGCCGTGCGCGCCCACCTCGGCCGACTTCTCGAGCACCGCGATGTTCAACTCTGGCAGCGGCGTCGCACCCGCGGCCGCGGCGGTCTCACGCTGCCTCGCCGCGAGGTTCGCCAGGTGTATCGCGCCCGCCAGCCCCGCCGGGCCGGCGCCCACGAACTGCACGTCGAACTC
>JAHFBX010000359.1 GCA_023249815.1 Candidatus Eiseniibacteriota bacterium | reverse complement strand
GGATGATGCGGAGTGGCGCTCATGGGCCTCGGCATGCTGACTTTTCGCCTTAGCCGAGCGTCGCCGACTCGAACGGTGCCGTGCTTCCTCGCGCTTGCGGTCCATGAAGCCAGCTCCGTAGACCCGCTCCGCAACGTACTGGTTGTGACTCCGGCACAGCAACCGGATCTGCTCGGAAACCAGCGCGGGCTCGAAGGCCGACTCTCCAGCGCGGCCAACGGGCTGGAGATGATCGAATTCGAGTCGCGTGCGCGACGCACACCTGCATCCGTTCTCGCTCACGAACGTGCAGCGGCCCTCGTCGCGTACCCATACCGCTCGCTTGATGCTGGCCGGAATGTGCCTGCGGCTCGATCGTCCCCCCTGCTGGCCTGCTCGCGGTTTGGACGCCGCCCCGAACTTCTGTCGCTCGAGTTCGCGAATCGAGGCATCGAGCGCGCGATCCAGGACCTCACCAAGCTCGCCCGAAGGGACCTGGTGGCCGAGCAGCGCCTGTACGTAGCGCAGCTTGTCATGCGTGTCCTGATCGATGGTCACTTGGAGGCCGAACCGCTGGGTCGAGAGCGGCTCGATGCCCGAAACCCCAGCAATTGCCATCCGCGCCGGCGCGGATGAAGTCAGGGGTCCTGGACACGACGGGTCAGGTGACTGAGAGGCAGCCATGGTCGGCTGGTCGGCCGCCAGGCCCGCCGCGAGGGGAACCAGCTGGTCGGGCCGGTCCCGGCGTGGGAATCGCTCGGCCACCAGCTCTTGGACCTCAGCCCGGCTCCGACGCGCTGCGGCGGCGAGAAGTTCATCCGCGTTCTCCGCGGTGAGGTGTGGGGCGAGCAGCACGACTGTGCTCAGGTTGAAGCGGCCGTCAGCCAGGGCTGGCAGGATGGCCGGAAACTCCCGCGCCTTACGCGCGGCCCGGATCCGCCGACACGCCGCATCTTCAGACATGCCCAGCTCGCGTACGCAATAGTCGTACATCGACGGATACGCCGCCGGGAGGTAAAGCCGCCTTTCCTCGACCTCGGCCAGGTGGGCGAGTAGCGCGGCGGTGGTGGTGCGGTCACGCTCCACAAGGGCGGAGAGATCTCGTAGCAGGACGCCGTCGGACAGGTGCGAGAGGCTGTAGGTCACGGACGTGACTCCGCGGGGGCGGGTCGCGCGGGGTTGCGGCAACTATCGCATGCCGGAATTCGGCGACCTTGTTGCCGCTCAGTGCCGGCCGAACGGTTCGTCGAGCGAACTCTGACGAAGTTCACCCACCGGTGTGCGCAGCGTGGATCCTGGGCGCATTGGAGCCATGCGCACGCGCGGCCGCCGCGCTGTGACAGAAGACGTTCGCGAACCCGTCAAGTCAAATGTTCGTCACCAGCACGACGACGTTCACCGCCGAGCACGGCGAGGAGCTGTCGGCGGTGTGGCACGCCGCTGCTACAGCCCCGAGCGCTCGCTCGTCGCCTTCGTGTACGCGCGCTCCACTTTCGCGACGCGCGTCACGAAGTCGCGATACCAGCGCGAGTGGCCGAGCCGCTGCGCCTCGGTGTGTGCCGCGACGCGTTTCCAGTCGTGGATCGCTTGCTCGCTGGCCCAGTAGGAGAGCGTGATCCCGAATCCCTCGGCGTCACGCGCGCTCTCGATCCCCAGGTAGCCCGGCTGCTTCGGCGCGAGCGCCGCCATGGCCTGGGCCATGCGCGCGTACCCCTCCTCGTCCGTCTCATTCCGGCGGCTGGTGAACATCACCACCCAGTAGGGTGGCTCCGGAGTCGCGGCAAAGCTCGGATCAAGGCTCATGATGGGCTCCCGAGGGGGGTGAGGGCCTGCAGACCGCGTGATGCTCGCCGACCGAGCCGGCGGGCGTCTAGTGGTGTTCAGCCGCGCGCGCGGCGTCGCGACAGCGTTTGGTAGCGCCGACCGGGCCGCTCGTCAGGCTTCCACGGCTCGCCGTGCAGGGGATCGCGGACGTCGAGGAAGCGCCACTGACGCAACCCAGGGTCCGTGCTCAACAGCTCGCGCACGCCGTGTTCGCGCAACAGCACCGCCGTGGCGAACGACGGGTCGAGCCCGTGCGCGGCGTCGGCGTCGCGGAGCGCCAGCACTTCCGTGCACGCCTCCGCGTGGCCCGGGCCGGGCCCGAGGAACCTGAGCGACGGACTCGCTGCCAGCGACTCGATGAAGGCCCAGGCGTCTGCCGGTCCGAGCGCGCGCGCCACGCTGTGTGGGTGGGTGACGAGTTCCAGGAACTCGTGCACGACACTCCACGGCAGCGCCCACGGTGCCTCGCCGTTCGCGAGCGATTCCAGCAGGTCCGCAGCGTGCGCGTGCTCCGGGGAGTAGCGATTGACCGCGTGCGCCAGGAGCCCGGTGTCGACCGCGATCACGCGTCCTCCGCGGGGCGGGGTGCGCGCGTCGGCCGCGCGGGATCCACGAGGAACGGCCCGAGATCGTAGGAGGGGAGCGCGATCCGGGGCCGGCGCGACGCGGCCGGCGCGTCGAGGCCAGCGCGCAGCGAGCGCTCGACCACGTCGGTGAGCGTGCGGCCTTCGCTCGCGGCGCGGCGGCGCAATTCGGCGTACAGGGCGGCGTCCAGCTGTAGCGTCGTGCGCTTCATATGTGAAAGCATAACACATCACGCGTCCGCTGCAACTCGACGCTTGAGTCCGTGCGTCCGCTCGTGCATGATGATTCGGGTCCGACGCTCACACACCGAAACGGAGGAGTTCCATGGCAGCGACACCGACCGCACCGAAGCGCGTCGCCTCGACGAATGGCACGACCTTGAACGGCCACGTGAAGGACCTGAAGCTCGCGCGCGGCGGCAAGGCGCGCATCGAGTGGTCCGATCGCCACATGCCGGTGCTGCGCGCGATCCGCGCACGGTTCGCGAAGCAGCGGCCGCTCAAGAAGCTGCGCATCGGCGCATGCCTGCACGTCACCACCGAGACCGCGAACCTGATGCGCACGC
>JAHFBX010000003.1 GCA_023249815.1 Candidatus Eiseniibacteriota bacterium | reverse complement strand
TGACGCGAAGCAGCGAAGATTCCTGCGACGGCCGTGCGGCGGCCACCAGGTGAACGCGACCCCGGCGGCTCATGACCGGCCCCCCGGGCGCACCTTCACGGTGTAGTAGAGGACCGGGCCGCGCACGTCCTTGAACCAGTGCGGCGTGCCAGCCGGAACGATGATGACGTCGCCCTTGGCGATCACTCTCGTCTCGCCGCCGTCGATCGCGGCGCCCCGGATCTCGTCGGGGGCCGTCGTCTTCGGCGACACGACCGTGCCGCCGGTCACGAACGTCGCCGAACCTTCGAGCACGTGGATGAGGTCGGTGTCGAGCGTGTGCACCTCGGCCATGCCGGCCGCTGTCCGACGGCTGGTGTGGATCATGTAGTTCGTGGTGGGCTCGGCGTAGAGCACGGCGCCCTCGGCGAACGACTTCGTCACGTTCTCGGCGCGGTAGTAGCGCACCTTCGCGGGCGACGGCGTCTCGGGCGTGGCACCGGCCGCGACTGAACGGGCTGCCACAAGCGCCAGCGACAGCACGATCACGAGCAGGGCGACGCCCACCAGGGGCAGTCTCAGGATGGTTCGCGTGTTCATGGCATTCCTCCGGAGGGGTGCGATCAGCGCGCCGCGGTGAGCTTGTCCCAGGCCGCGACCGCAGCCTTGGCGATGTCGTCGTCCTGCTGCGCGCTCGCGGCGCCACTCACGCCGATGGCGCCCACCACGACGCCGTTCACCACGACCGGTACGCCGCCCTGGAGCGGGGTCATGACGCTCACGGCGACGAGCGAGACGCGGCCGTTCTTGATGGCCTCCTCGAACGCGCTCGTGGGCCGGCGGAACTGCGCCGCGGTGCGCGCCTTCTCCGTGGCCACGACCGCCGCCGCGGGGAACGTGTGGTCCAGGCGCTCGAGGTAGAGCAGGTGGCCGCCGTCATCCACAACGGCGAGCGCGCCGCCGGGAGCACCGAGGCGCACCGTCTCGGCCACGGCCGCGGCCGCGACGCGCTTGGCGCCCTCGAGCGTGAGCGTGGGGTGGGACTCGGTGACGTTCGACTGCGCGCTGGCGCTGGCGGCGGCGCCTGCGAGCAACAGCGTGGCGACCACGAGGGAGGAGCGCTTCATGGCGATCTCCGGAGCGAGGGTGGAAGTGGCGCGAGCGTCGCGCGTTCACTCCCTCTCAAGCACCAAGGCGGCCCGGAAGTTCCCGAGGCCGCCCTGGACGTCTCGCACCGCGCTTTGCCACGAGCCGCGTCGCCGCGGAGGAACGCGCTACAACTCGTTCCGCTTGATGATCTGCGCCATCTTGAGCGCGCTCTCGCGGATCGTGCGCCGCTGCGTCGCGTAGTCCACTCCGATCAGGCCGAAGCGGGCTTTGAAGCCGTCCGCCCACTCGTAGTTGTCGAGCAGCGACCAATGCAGGTAGCCCACGATGGGCACGCCGTCGTTGATCGCACGTGCCACCTGCCACAGGTGCAGGAACAGGAACGTCCAGCGGTCGTCGTCGCGGTTCGTGGGCAGGCCGTTCTCGGTGATCAGGATGGGCTTACGGTAGCGCTGGTAGCTCTTGAGGAAGTGTGCCATGCCCTCGGGGTAGATCTCCCAGCCCAGCTCGTTTCGTTTGCCGATGCTGCCGTGGTGCTCGAGCGTGCACAGGTTGCCGAGCAGCCCGGGCAGCGAGAAGCCGGTGTTCTTGACGAAATCCCGCGTGTAGTAGTTGAGCCCGATGAAGTCGAGCGTCTCGGCCTGCGGCAGGCGTTCCCAGAACAGCCCGGGCACGCGCAGCGCGCCCGTGTGCAGCGCGTCCAGGAATAGGTTGTTGAACAGGTATTCACGCACACGCACCGAGAGCCAGTCCATGCGGTTCTTCGGATTGCACGGCGACAGCGCCAGCGCGTGCTTCGCCACGCTCACCATGGCGTCCGGCCGCCGCGCGTGGAGCGTGTGGTAAGCGAGCACGTGCGAACGCAGCATGGTCCGCACGACGCGCAGCGCGCCGGCAAAGTCCTGCTCGCGGCCCGGCGGCCACTGGCCCAGGATCCAGCCCTTGAACGCCTGCACGACCGGCTCGTTGAACGTGATCCACCACCGGACCCGTGATCCGTACGCTTCCGCGACGCGCTCGACGAAGCGCTCGAAGTAGCGTTCGAACTCCGGGTGCTCGAGGCCGCCCTTGTCGGCCAGCCACTGCGGCAGCGTGTAGTGGAAGAGGGTGACGACCGGCTCCATGCCGCGCTCGCGCAGGGCGTCGATCACGTCGCTGTAGTGGTCCAACCCTTCACGGCTCCACATCCCTTCCGACGTCTCGATCCGGCTCCATTCGAGCGAGAACCGCTGTGCGGTGTGGCCCATCTGCTGCGCGAGATCGAAGTCGTCGCGGTAGCGGTTGTAGTGGTCCGCCGCGGCGCCCGAGGGTTCCGCGACGCGACCGGACTGCTCCCACGCCCACCAATCGCTGTTGGTATTGTTCCCTTCAACCTGGTGCGAGGACGTGGCGCCGCCCCACAGGAACCCGGCGGGAAAGCGGAAGTTGGACGAGTGGATGCCCGGACCTTCGGCGGCGTGCTCGTGCGTGGAGGCTTCGTCCGGTGTGGGGGCCGCGGGTGGCGTGGACGCATCGAGCGAGGTCGTGCGGGCGCGATCGGGGTCGACAAGGGTCATGGGAGGGTCTCCTCGGCGTGCGACACGCCGGTGGATCGGAACGTCATGAACTGCACCAGGTCCTTGGCGAACACGAGGTCGAGCGTCCAGTCGAGCATGACGCGCAGCTTCTTTTCGAAGCGGGGCAGTTTCGCGAGATAGATCGTTCGCCACATCCACCACGCCGCGAACCCCGAGAAGTTGACGCCGAAGATGCGCGCGACGCCGGTGCGCCGGCCGATCGCGGCCAGCGCGCCAGGCGAGCGAAAGCGGAACGGGTGGAGCTTGCGTCCCATGAGCGTGGCCTCGAGGTTCCGGGCGAGCGCCTTGCCCTGGCGGAGCGCGTGCTGCGCCGTGGGCGGATACGGACGGCCGGTGGCGGGGTCCATGACGCGCGCGGCATCGCCGAGCGCCCACACCCCGGGTGAGGCCGTGACCGCGAGATGCTCGTCGGCCACGAGGCGACCGGTCGCGTCGGCGCCAGGCAGGCCCGCGAGCAGCGGGTTCGGCGACGTGCCCGCGGTCCACACCAGCGTGTCGCATGCGATACGCGTGCCGTCCGAGAGCGTGACCTGCGAGGCGTCGGCCGCCGCGACACGCACGCCGGTGCGGATCTCGACGCCTCGGGCCGCGAGCTTCTTCTGCGCGTACGCGCCGAGCTCCGGGCCCAACTCGGGCAGGATCAGGTCGCCGGAGTGGACGAGCACGAGGCGCAGCTCGGTGGCCGGCACGCCGGCGTACCAGCGCACCGCACCGCGCAGGAAGTCGTTCACGCCGGCCACGGTCTCGACGCCCGCGAAACCGCCCCCGGCCACGACCAGCGTGAGCAGTGATCGCCGAGCCTCGACCGACGTCTCGGCGTCGGCCTGTTCGAGGTTTGCGATGAGCCGGTTCCGCAGCGTGATGGCGTCACCCAGCGACTTCATCGCCAGCGCACCGGTTTCGAGCCCGGGCAGCCCGTGGTAGTTCGTGACCGCGCCCAGCGCCACGACCAAGTGGTCGTAGTGGAGCTCGTGGTGGTGGTGCTCGCTTCCGTGCGACACATGCACGATGCGATTCTCGCTGTCGATCCGCTCGATCTCGCCGTTCCAGAAACGCACGTGCTTGAGGAGCTTACGCACCGGGTTCACGATGTGCGTCACGTCGAGGTCGCTTGCCGCAACCTCGTGGAGCATGGGCGTGAACAGGAAGAAATTCTCGCGGTTCACGAGCGTCACCTCGGCGAGGCCTCGGCGCGCGAGCCGCTTCTCGAGCTCGAGCGCGCAATAGAGGCCACCAAAGCCGCCACCGAGGATGAGGATGCGTGGAACGCGTTCGGGCATCGGAACTCCAGGGAAAGGCGCATGGCGGTTCGCGGGACGACTCATCTCGGAGCCCTTAAGTCGCGGGCCGCGGGAAAGGTTCCCGGACCACCCCGGGCCGGCGCAGGCTGCCATTGACGAGGCTCGGCCAGCCGCCCTACCGTGAAATGCCTGTCCCACGCGAGGTGCCCCCAGTGACCGACGCCGCCGCCAGCACGCAGACGCGCGAGTTCTAAAAGCTCTTGGGCGAGGTACTCGAGCGCGCCTACGGTACCGCCTACCACCTCACGCGCAGCCCGCAGGACGCTGAGGACCTGGTGCAGGAGGCGGCGCTCTCGGCGTACAAGCACTTCGACCAGTTCGAGACGGGCACGAACTTCCGCGCGTGGTTCATGCGCATCCTCACGAACGCGTTCTTCGCGAGCTACCGGCAGAAGAAGCGCCGCCCGCAGACCACGTCACTCGAGGATGCGCAGCCGCTTCACCTGCTGTTCGCGGTCACCGGGGCAGGCATCGCCGCGCATCACCAGGACCCGGCGTCGCTCATCGTGGAGAAGCTGGGGGAGGAGCGCGTGGGCGAGGCGATCGCGGCACTCCCCGAGGAGTTTCGCGTCGTCTGCACGCTCTACTTCGTCCACGACGCGCCTTACCAGGAGATCGCCGACATGCTGGACTGCCCGGTGGGTACCGTGCGATCGCGGCTGCATCGCGGCCGGCGCATGCTCCAGAAAGCGCTGTGGCATGCGGCGCAGGAATGCGGAATCGTCGCCGAGCTGGCGGCATCGGAGAAATCATCATGAGCCGGCCCGACCGCCTGACCTGCGAGGAGATGTTCCGCCGCCTCGACGACTACATGGACCGCGAGCTGTCCGCCGACGAGGCGGCGCTGGTACGCGAACATCTCGAGACGTGCGCGGTGTGCGCCGCCGAGTACGCGTTCGAGTCCAGCATGCTGCGCAGCGTGCGGGCGAAGCTGAGCCACATCTCGGCTCCGTCTGACCTCATGCGCAAGATCTCCGCGCGCCTCGCCGAAGCGGAACGCCGCGGCGAGTGACGTCCACGCGAACGCCGGGAGTCGACGGCCCGCCGTTCCCACCCGAGGAGTCCACGCCATGAGCGAGATGAAGCGTACGCTCGACCTGTTGGACCGCGCCTATCGCAAAGAGGCCTGGCACGGCCCGGCGTTGCTCGAGACCCTGGCCGGCGTGAACGCGGGGCTTGCGGCCAAGCGGCCGCTGAAGGACGCGCACACGATCTGGGAGCTCGTGAACCACGTCGCGAGCTGGAACGAGATCGTCGCGTTCCGGCTCGAGGGTGGGAGACCCAAGGTGACGCCGGAGTGGAACTTCCCGCCGACGCCCCGCCCCACGCCCGCGGCATGGAAGGCGGCGCAGCGGCGGCTAGCGCGGTCCGAGACGCGGTTCCGCAACGCGGTCGCGGCATTCCCCGCGGCGAAGCTCGGCCGTCGCCGCCCCGGCACCACGTCGAACTGGAATGTGCTCATCCACGGGCAGATCCAGCACCAGCTCTACCACGCGGGCCAGATCGCGATGCTGCGGCGCGGGCTCGGCAAGCCGGTCGGCTAGCGCCACCCGGGCGCGGCACGCGCCCTCGCCCGTGCCGCAGCCCGCGTCGAGGACGAGCGGGTCAGCAGGCATGGGGTAGCGCAGCAGCAGCGGGGTCTCCTGCGGCCAGAGGGCACGTGCCTACGCGTCGAGCGTGCGCACCATGGACTCGTCGGCCATCTGTTGATGGTGCGGATTCAGGTCAGTCATGACGGGCGTACCGTGGATTCCGTGTAGAGGCGGGCGCGCGAAACCGTTAGATTCCGCGGCGGCCTGCCGGGGTGACCCCCAAGTCGGCAGCGTACCCATTCACCCCTTCCGTGCGCACGCGCGCGGCACCCCATTGCATGTGAAGGAGGACAGCGAACGTGACCTGGACTCGATGGACCGCCGTCGGAATGACGATCGTGACCCTCGCCGCGGGCGCGGTCTCCCTTTCCTGCAGCAGTAACTCGCCGACCACCGTTGCCACCGAGGATCCCGTCGCGCGCGGCGCGCGCGTGGTCTACACCTCCGGCTGCATGGACTGCCACACGCCCGGATCGTTCTATGGCGCGCCGGACACGACGCGCATGCTGTCGGGCAGCGAGCTTGGCTGGCAGGGACCGTGGGGCATCAGCTTCCCACGGAACCTCACGCCCGATTCCGCGACCGGCATCGGCTCGTGGACCGCGGAGCAGATCGTCACCGCGATCCGCGAAGGCCGCCGGCCGGACGGCACGGCATTGCTGCCGCCGATGCCGTGGCCGATGTACTCGCGCCTCACCGACGAGGACGCCCGCGCCGTGGCTGCGTACCTGAAGTCGCTTCCGCCCATCGTGCACGAGATGCCGAAGGTGCAGCCGCCCGGCGAGCTGCCGAAGCGCCCGGTGCTGGTGTTCCCGGCTCCGCCGGAGTGGGACGGTCGCAATCTGCCGCCGCCGCCCGCGACGGCTGCCACGGCGAAGTAGCCTTCACGTCGAAACGACGCGACCCGCAGCGAAGGACGTTGCGGGCCGCGGTCGTGTGCGGGAGCGCGTCGGGATCAGCCGAAGAACAGGTAGGTCACGAGGATCGCGGCGATGACGCCCACCCCCTCGGCGGCGAGCGCGCACCCCAGCGCGTGGCGCGTCTTCTTGACGCCCACCGAGCCGAAGTACACGGCGAGCACGTAGAACGTCGTCTCCGTGCTGCCCTGGATGATGCAGGACAGGCGGCCGCCGAACGAGTCGGCGCCGAGCGTCTTCATGGTCTCCACCATCATCCCGCGCGCGCCACCGCCCGAGAGCGGCTTGATGAGCGCGGTCGGCAGGCCGTCCACCCAGCGCGCGTCCAGGTGCAGCTGTCCCACGCCCGCCCGAATCGCGCCGAGCAGCGCCTCGAGTGCTCCGCTCGCGCGAAGCGCGCCGACCGCGACCAGGATCGCGACCAGGTAGGGGACGATGCCGATCGCGACGGTGAACCCTTCCTTGGCGCCGTCCACGAACGTCTCGTACATCGGGACCTTGCGGCGCGCGCCCATCAACAGGAACAGCGCGATCAACCCGAGCAGGATGGAGTTCGCCAGCACCGCAGACTGCTGCGCCACCGCGTCGGGTGCCAGCCGGGAGAAGTGCCAGACCAAGCCGGCCACGGCGAGCGTCAGGCTGCCGATCCACGCGACGACCACCCGGTTCCACAGGTTGATCTTCTGGATCGAAGCCACGAGTAAGAGCCCGAACACGTCGCTGATGTAGGTGGCGATCAGGATCGGCACGAACACGTCGGCGGGATTCGCGGCGCCGAGCTGGGCGCGAAACGTCATGATCGAGATGGGCACGAGCGTGACGGACGAGGCGTTCATGACGGTGAACAGCACCATCTCGTCCGTGGCGCGATCGGGCTCTGGATTGAGGCTCTGTAGCTCCTTCATGGCCTTCAAGCCGAGCGGCGTGGCGGCGTTGTCGAGCCCGAGCATGTTCGCCGAGCGGTTCATGACGATTGCGCCGCTCGCGGCGTGGCCGGCGGGGATGCCCGGGAACAGCCGGCGGAACAGCGGCCCGACGCCGGTCGCGATCGCCTCGGTGACACCGCCCTTCTCGGCGATGCGCATGAGCCCAAGCCACAGGCTCATCACGCCGGTCAGGCCGATCGCGATCTCGAACCCCGTCTTCGAGGAATCGAACAGCGAAGCCACGACGTCCTTCAGGGCGTCCGGCCTGCCGCCCGCAGTGGCCTGGAAGAATGCCACGGCGAACGCGATGAGGAAGAACGAGGCCCAGATCCAGTTGAGCATCGGCGGCAGGATGGGAGTGCTCCCCGTCCAGCGTCAAGCGCGCGCGGTCTGGTACGCTCCGTGGCCGACCCTGTCACGCTCCCACCCTCGCAATGGAATGCGGATGACTCCCGTTCACGGCAGGTGGCCCCTGCCGCGCTTGTTCGAAACGCTTCGGAACTACGACGCGCGCACGTTCGTGCGTGACGTCGGCGCCGGGATCACGGTGGGGCTCGTGGCGCTGCCGCTCGCCATGGCGTTCGCCATCTCGTCCGGGGCGCCGCCGCAGTCCGGCATCTACACCGCGATCGTGGCGGGCTTCCTCATCTCGGCGCTCGGCGGCTCGAAGGTGCAGATCGGCGGACCGACCGGCGCGTTCGTGGTGGTGATCTCGGGCATCATCGCCCACCACGGCCTGGACGGGCTGTACATGTGCACGCTGCTCGCCGGCGCGCTGCTCGTGGCCATGGGGCTGACCGGCCTGGGCGGCGCCGTGCGATTCCTGCCGCGCCCCGTCGTGGTGGGATTCACGAACGGCATCGCGCTCCTGATCGCCAGCACGCAGATCAAGGACCTGCTCGGGCTGGACATCGCGAACCCGTCCAGCGTGTTCGTGCCGCGGCTGCTCGAGATCGGCGCCGCGATCGGCACGCTGACGCCCGCCGCGGCCGCGCTGGGAGCGGGCGCCGCGCTCATCATGCTGATCACGCAGCGGTCGTTCCGGGCCGTGCCCGGCGCCATCGTGGCGCTCGTGCTGGGCACGCTCGCGGTGCGCTTCCTGTCGCTCGACGTCGAGACCATTGGCTCGCGCTTCGGCGGCATCCCGGCCGGGCTGCCGCCGATTCACGTGCCGACGTTCCGGCCCGAGATGATCCGCCCGTTGCTCCCGTCGGTCCTCACCGTGGCCATGCTCGGCGCCATCGAGTCGCTCATGTCGGCCACGGTCGCCGACCGGCTGGCGGGCGACCGGCACGACCCGAACACCGAGCTCACGGCGCAGGGCATCGCGAACATCTTCTCGCCCTTGGTGGGCGGGCTTCCAGCCACCGGCGCGATCGCGCGCACCGCCACGAACATCCGCTCGGGCGGGCGCACGCCGGTGGCGGGCATCGTGCACGCGCTCACACTGCTCGTGGTGGTGCTCGTCGCAGCGCCGCTCGCGTCCGACGTGCCGCTCGCGGTGCTCGCCGGCATCCTGCTGGTGGTGGCGTACAACATGGGCGAATGGAGCGAGATCCGCGACATCCTCCGGTTGTCGCTCAACGACATCAGCGTCTGGATCGCGACGTTCGCGCTGACGGTGTTCGCGGACCTCACCGTGGCGGTAGAGGTCGGCATGATCCTCGCCGCGCTGCTCATGATCCGGAAGATCGCGGTCACCACCACGGTGGTGGAGGAGACCGAGGACGAGGTCGAGGCCGCGCGCGTGCACCTCATGCAGGACAAGAGCGTGCCCGATGACGTGACGGTGTTCCGCATCCAGGGGCCATTCCTGTTCGGTGGGCTCGACAAGCTGTCCGCGATCACCGATCCGCTCGATCGCCTGCCACGGATCGTAGTATTGCGCTTGCGCAACATGACGGCGTTGGACGGGAGCGGGCTCGGTGCACTCGAGGAGCTGGCGGACACGCTGCACGCGACGGGCCGCACGCTCATCCTGTGCGGCGCGCGCGAGCAGCCGGCGCGGCTCATGGAGAAGGCGGAGTTCCACGAGCACGTGGGCGACGCGAACATCTGCGCCGACCTGGACGCGGCGCTGGCGCGGGCGAGGGAGGTGCGGGAGGCGGGAAGCGCGCACGCCGAGGCGAGCCGCACGCCGCGCACGGGTGTCGCCGAGCGCTAGCCCTTCGCGGCCTCCAGCCACGCCTTCGGCAACTTGCCCCGGCAGGCGTCGAACGTCGCGGCGTCGAGGGCGACGGGGCCATTGAAGCTCACGCGGTCGAGGCCGACGGCATCCGCCAGCGTCGGACACCACGCGAATACCGTGTGCGAGATCAGCGCACCCGCGAGATTCGTTCCGGTGAGCGTCGTGCCATGGAACAGCGCCCGCCCGAGATCCGCGCCCGAGAGGTCCACGCCCGAAAGGTCCGCGCCCATGAGACTCGCGCCCGCGAGCGTGGCGCCGCGAAGGTTGGCGCCCGAGGCCCGGAGGTCGCGAAGATTCGCCTGGCCGAGGTCGATGCCCGCCGCGTTGGCTCCGACGAGGTTGGCCCCTGTCAGGTCGGCCTTCTCGCAGCGGCTGTCGCGCAGGTCCGCCGAGGAGAGGTCGGCCCAGATCAGGCTCGCGCGCTCGAGGTTCGCTGCGCGCAACGATGCGGCGTGCAGGCGTGTCGCGAGGATGCGGGCGAACGACGCGTCCACGCGGTCGAGCGTTCCGCCCGAGAGGTCCGCGACGTTGAGCGTGGAGTTGGCCATGTACGCCCCGTCGAAACGGCCCTTCTCGAGGTTCGCGTCGCAGAGGTCCGTTCCGCGCAGGTCGGCGCCGCGAAGGTCCACGCCGGGAAGCGCGGCCCCGAGCAGGTTCCTGCCCCGCAGGTCGGCCTGGGACAACGACTTGGACGAGTCGCTCAAAAGCACGGCGCCGGTCTGGCGATGGCGGATCTCGGACATGGTGGCAACCCCCCCAGTACGGGGAACCGTTTTCCCCGTGACGGCATTCTAGACCGCGGAGCCCTCGTCCGGCAGGGGCCGTTCGGCCTACCCGTCGGGGCGCTCAATCACACGAAAGCCCTTCATGAGCGAAATCGACCATCGATCCTGTGCCCAGGTCTTCGCGCGACTCGACGACTACGTCGACCGCGAGCTTTCGGCCGACGACCTGGAGCAGGTGCAGAAGCATCTCGAGACCTGTGCGATGTGCGCCTCGGAGTTCCGTCTCGAAGGGCAACTGCTGCGCACCATCCGCGGCAAGGTTCGCCGCATCGCGATGCCCCCGGGATTCGAGGCCCGCGTCTGGAAGCGGATCAACGCAGCGAGCGACCGCACGGGCCCCGAGTAGCCGCCGGGCCACGCCGCACGCGGCCCGAGCTGGGCCCGGGCGCACCGCCTCAGCGGGCCATGAGCCGTTTCTCGTCGGCGTCGTACGTGATGAGTCGCGCGCGGCCGCCGCGCACGTCGAGCGAGGCTTCGTAGTCGAGCGCGATCCCCGCCTCGTGCGGATCGTTCACGGGCTCGAACTCGATTCGCACGCGCCGCGACCCCGGCTCAACGGGCACGTCTTCCTCCACGTAGAGCGGCCGGTCGCCGCGCGCGCCGAGCGGCGCCACCTCGCGGTCCACGCGCAGTGCGCCGTCCACCCATGCGCGCAGCCGGTAGTGGAGATGCACCGTTCGGCAATCCTGGGTGCGGCGCATGTGCGCAGGCAGCCGCGCGATCTGCTCTGGCGAGAGCGGCCGGCAGTCGAGCCACGATTGCCCCGGGAGCCGCCAGGCGAGGCGCAGCGCACCCGTGGCGGGCTCGCTCCCGGCGCGGATCTGCGACAGCCAACCGGTCGCGAACAGCAGCGCGCCGGTGAGCGTGAATGCGGCGAGCCACGCCGCCGGGCCGCGACGGCGGCGGGTGCCCGAGGACGCCGTCGCGGCCAGGGTCCCCGCCACCCGCTCGAACAGCTCGAACTCGCGCGCGAGCGCGCGCAGGTCGGAGGCACCGCCGCTCGTGAAGTGGACACGCGTCGCGTCGAGCGGGCGCTTCAGGAACGGCTCGCGGCCGTGGAGGAGCCGGTCGCCCGCCAACCCGACGCCCTCTCGCGAACGGCAGCGTCCCGGCGGGCAGCCGAGCACGAACACGCCGCGTGACCGGGTCGTGAGCTGCTGCACGGGGAGCGCGTGCAGCGAGCCCACGCAGTCCACCGGCCACAGCGTCACGCGCGCGCCGGCTCGCCTGGTGCGCTCGGCGAGTGCCGTGCCGACGCCGTCATGCGCGCAGTGCACGAGCACGAGCCCCTGCGCGTCCAGCTCCGGAACCAGCGCGCGCGCCAGCGCCACCTGCGAGTGCCCTTCGCGTCCCGGCGGGCCGATCGCCAACTGGTCGCACGAACCCGAGCAGAGCCCGCAGCTCACACAGCGCGACTCGTTCACGAACGCGATCTCGGTGTGCGTGCCGCGGCCGGTGTTGTTCGGCACCAGCGAGATGGCCTCGAATGGGCAGTCCACTGAGCATTGCCGGCAACCATTGCAGGCGAGCGGGTTGTGGTGCGACGGCGGCGCGCGGCGAGCGCGGGCTGGCCGCCACCATGCCGGCACGGAGAGCGGCAACAACACGAGCACCGCCATCACGCCCCACGCGACCCCGGGCGTGAGCCTTGCGGCGAGCGGGATCCACGCCGTGTAGAACACGTCGTACGCGGCGCGGTCGCCGAGCGCTAGTCCGTCCGCGGCGGGTCCGAGCGGCGCGGGCCAGGCGATCGCCAGCGCTGTGAGCGCGAGCGTGACGCCCCATCCCAGGTACCGCTCCGGCAGCCACCGGCTGCGCGCGAGCCGCAGCGTGTGCAGCCAGAGCACGAGCGCCATCGCCAGCGGCAGCGCCATGTGCACGAACAGGTTCAGGAAGAAGAACGACGCCGGCGCGGTGGTGTCGCCGCCGAAGACGCGCTCGATCGGCGTGGAGAGGAGATGCAGCGCATCCATGAGCCGGGCGCCGGCGGCGCCGAGCAGGCGGCCGTGATCGTCCCACACCAGCACGTAGCCGGTCCAGCCCACCACGAGCATCGAGCCCGTGAGCAGCAGTCCCGTGACCCACGCCAGCACGCGCGGCCCCCAGGTGCGGCCCTCGGCGAGCATGCGCAGCGCATGGAACGCGACCGCCACCACGGCGAGGTCTGAAGCGTAACGATGCAGCGCCCGCAGCCAGCGCCCCGCCCAGGCCTGCTCCTGGATCGCGCGCATCGATTCGTACGGTGACCCGATGCGGTAGAGCAGCAGCAGGATGCAGCCCGTCGCGATCGCGACGAGCATGAGCGCCACCGCGAGTCCGCCGCTCTGGTGCGCCGGGTTCCAGCGCGACCCGTACGCGCGGTCGAACAGTGCATCGAGCGCCGCGACGACGCGCTCGACCGGTCGCGTGAATGGCGGGGCGGTCTCGTGCGCTGGGGGTGGCGCGGGGGCGGGCGGCGCCGGGAGACTCACGCGCCGTGCCGCAGCCGGCGCACGCCCTCGACGATCCACTCAGCCGGCGGGTTGCTGAAGCGATACGCCACCTGGCCGCGCGCGTCCACGAGCATGACGAGCGGCACGTGCGAGACGTCGCCGTTCTGGAGGTCGCGCGCGCGCGCCACCTGGAGCTCGTCGAGCAACCGGCTCACCGCGGCGGGGTCGCCTGAGAGGAAGCGGGTCTCCGCGGGAAGCGGCCAGCCGGCCATCGCTCCCGCGAGCGTCGCGGGCGTGTCGCGCCAGGGGTCGAGCGTCACCAACACCACGCGCGCGTCGCCGCCCAGGTCGCGCGACGCCGTTGTGAGCGTGCGGACAAGCGCGGGGCACACGGTCTGGCAGTGTGCGAACACGAACGTCAGCACGGTCGGTCCGCCCGTGAGCCCGGCGTTTTCAAATGTGGCGCCGTGCTGGTCCACGAGCTTGAACGCGGGGACCGGGTCGTGCGTACGCGGGTAATCCGCGGGGAGTGCGCCGGTGAGCGTGGGGGAGAACGACGTGCTCGCGATGCGCATCGCGCGGTCCACACGCACCGCGGCGAAGCCCATCTCGACCGCGCCCAGGCACGCGAGCACGAGCGCCAGTGCGCGCCAGGCGCGTTCGCGCCGCAACGCCGGCAGCGTGACGCGCAGCTCAGCCTGGAAGGCTACGAACAGCACGACCAGCATCAGCAGCGGGGCCGGCACCAGCATCATCCAGCCGGACGCGGATGGCAGGCCGCCGGGGAGCGACCCGAAGCAGGCGGCCTGCGCGGCCGCGAGCCACGAGTCGTCCCCGGGCGGAGTGGGGAAGAACGCGAATCCCCACCACACCTGCACCGCCACCACCCACAACACGAGCAGCCGCGCGGCGGTGCGCGGCGTGCTTCGTGCCAGGGGCGGGGCCAACACGCTCATCCCACCTTCCATAGGAACGAGAGCATCGCCCAGTTCGTGAAGTAGTAGACGATGAAGCACACGAAGAACACGGCCACGAGCACCACCGTGCCGCGCACGCCGCTCTTGTGCAGCGCCTCGGCCGGCGGGCCCTCGTAGGACTGGGGCGGCAGCTTGAGCACGCCCTGCGGGATCCCGGAGGCGCCCGACGCGAGCGCCTCGGCGGTGACCGGCTTGCCGAAGAACACGGTGGCCACAGCGATGGCGATGAACATGAGCGCGCCGGTCGCCGCCAGCAGCCCGCCCACCCCGAACAGCACCTGGAGCAGCTCCGCCGCGGGGTGGATCTCCACCGGGAACGGCGCGCCGGCGAACGACGAGTCCCAATGCCGGCGCGGCATGCCGAGGATGCCCATCAGGATCATGCCGATCGCCATGGCCGAGATGCCGCCGCCGAACACGTAGGGCTGGATCTTCGCCATGCGCCAGAATGCCACGCGCTTCCGGAACAGCAGCGGCAGCACGTAGTAGGTGACGCCCATGAACGACAGCGTGGTGCCGCCCACGACCGTGGCGTGGAAATGCCCGGGCACGCGCAGCGTATTGTGCGCGAGGATGTTGATCTGCTCGGTGCCGAGTGTCACGCCGGTGATGCCGCCCAGGAATCCGAAGATCACGAGCGACAGCCACAGTCCGGCGAAGCCCGGGTCCGACCACGGCGCCTTGCGCAGCCATTCGAACAGGCCGTTCGTGTAGCCGCGCAAACGCTGCCCGGCCTCGATGCCCGCCGGCACGGTGAACCCGTGGATCATGCTCGCGAGCACGGCGAGGTACATGGCGTAGCTGGTGTTCCAGATCTTCCACGCCGGGCCCACGCCCGGGTCCACCAGCAGGTGATGAGCCGACGCCATCGAGATGAACAGCACGTACAGCACGAATGCGGTGCGGCTCACTTTCTCGTTCACCACGACACCGCCCACGGTGAGGCCGCCGAGCAGGTACCACACCGACACCATCGCGGCGACGTTGATCTGTTGCGAGGAGTGACCGAGCCCCCACCACACCATGCGGTAGATCTCAGGGTCGATGTTGCCGATGTTCATGGACCACAGCCACGTCGGGATGTAGACCGCCGCGCCGTGGAGCAGCGTGATGACCGCGATGACCGCCGCGGTGAGCGCGCCGAACGTGACCAGCGGCATCGAGCCGGTGTACGTGCGCTCGCGCTTGGCCACGACCAGCGACGCGAAGAACAACGACACCGCGATCAGCGCGCCGACCGCGAACAGGATCACGCCGAGGTAGTAGTTCGAGTCCGCGCGCAGCGGTGGGTATGACGTGAACAGCACGTCGGCACGGCCGGTGAACACCATGGTATCCACCATCACGGCGCCCACGACCATCAGCCCGAACGCGAACCAGCCGAGGCGCGGGGCGGGCTGGCGACAGTTGAGCACGATCGGTCCGGCGAAGTAGAGCACGGCCATCTCGAAGAAGATGACCCAGAAGATCAGCATGTTGAGGCCGTGCGCGGTGAGGAAGCGATAGTAGAGATCGGCCGGCAGCAGGTGGATCGTCTGCCAGCGCGTGAGCACGAGCCCGATGGCGGCGAGCGCGCCCACGAGCATGGCGACCACGGCGATGACGGCGTTCGCGCGCAGCAACCATTCCGAGTCGCGGTTCACTTGCAGGCCGGTGACCGGGCAGGTGCGGAACCGGGCGGCGATCGAGGACAGGGCGGTGGTCATGGGCGGCCTCCCGCGGCGGCGGGCGCATCCTCGACCAGGACCTTGCCCACCATGAGGTGATGCCCGATGCCGCAGAACTCGTTGCAGATGATGCGGAAATCGCCGGCGCGGTTGGGCACGACGCGCAGGCCGTAGTCGTAACCGGGCACAACCTGGAAGTTGAGATTGACGGGATACAAGCTGAAGCCGTGGTTCACGTCCTGCGACGAGAGATGCAGCGTGTAGTGCACGCCCTTCTGGAGCTTGAGCGCCGGATACCACTGCCACATGCGCCCGAGCAGGTAGACGTCCGCGCCCGGCGGCGGCGCCACGACGGGGATGCCGCTCTCCTCGCCGACCTTATAGTCGGTGACGAAGCGCTCGACTCGCGCGACGTAGTCATCGGGCTTCACGCGGTAGCGGATGCCGGCGGGGTTCTGCCCGCCACGGAAATGCCACAGCGGCATCATCGCGAACAGCACCAGGCACCAGGCGAACGCGATGGCGATCCACGTCTTCTCCTGGCGATGCGCGGGTTGCCACCAGATGCCCTGCGGCGGGACCAGCGCGGAATGGAACTCATGCGCGGACATGGGATCCTCCGGAACGATCAGGGCAGTGGCGCGGGCTTGAGCGAGAGGATCTCGACGAGCCCCCACAGGGTGTAGAACACGAGCATCACGACGATGCCCGCGATGAGCAGCAGGAACGGCCGTTCGAACAGGCGCTGACCGAGCGGCACCTTGTCGTCGGGCTTGGGATCGCGTTCATCGGGCGCCATGGCGACCTCCGCGAGCGCGAGCCGCTCCACCACGGAGCGAGGCCGCGGACTCGAGGACGAGCTTCGGCAGTGGCGCGGGCACGGGGTATGACGGGCGTCATACGCGCGCCTGAAGCGGTCCAGAGCCGCGATCCTCGCGGGGCGAAGGTGTGGGCCGCACCCTGACCGACCGGCGCCCGAGCAAGGCCGGGAACTCCCGGACGCCACCTGGCATTGAGGACTGTGAACGCGGCGGGAATGGCTCTCGAGCCAGCACGACCTGACCGACCGGAGCCGTAGCGCCGCGTGAACAGCGGACCCCGGGCATCGCGGCAGCCACCGGCTGGCTGCGATGCGCCGGAGGCTCCGCGCACCGACTCGAACGCCGCGTCCCAGCGGCCCGACTTGTGAATCAGGCACGTCTTCGGAGGCCCGCCATGAACCCGACGCAAGATCCAAGGTCCACGCGCGCCGCCATCGGCGGCTTCGGATACGGACCGGCGATCGTTCCGCCGTGCCGCTGCGCCGGCCAGTGCCGGTGTGGAGGGCTGGTCCCCGCGCTGCTCCTGCAGCAACTCGAACGCGAGTGCGAGTTCTATCGGCACGAGCTGTGAGCCGCGCCCCGGGCGCGCTCGCGGAGGCCCGGCGAAACGCGATGCGGCGGCTTCCCGACTACCTGGCCGACGGACTCGGGCTCGCCGTGTTCATGATCTCCGCCTGTGTGTTCGCGATCCTGCTCGAGCACCCGGGCTCGCCCGTTCGCCAGGCCCTGACGGATGCGTCACTGCGACGCGCGTTCATGGGCCTCGCGATGGGAGCGACACTCGTGGCCAACGTGCTCGCGCCGTGGGGTCGCCGCTCGGGCGCGCATTGGAATCCCGGCGTCACGCTCGCGTTCTGGCGGCTGGGGCATGTCCGCACCGCGGACGCCGCGGGCTACGTCCTCGCGCAGTTCGCGGTGGGAGTGGCGGGCGTGGCGCTCGTGGCGGCGTTCGCGCCGCACGCGCTCGCGGACCCGCACGTGCGCTACGTCGTCACGCAGCCGGGTCGCGCCGGGTCGGTGGCGGCGTTCGCAGCCGAATTCCTCATGGCGTTCGGCATGATGTCGGCCGTGCTGCGACTCACCGCGTCCGGGCGCCGCGCCGCGCTCACGCCCTGGGTGGCCGGCGCGCTGCTCGCGCTGTTCATCGCGGTCGAGGCCCCGGTCTCGGGCACCAGCCTCAATCCGGCGCGCACGTTCGGCTCCGCATTCCTCGCGGGCGACTGGACCGCGTATCCCGTCTATCTCATCGCCCCGCCACTCGCCATGCTCGCGGCCGTGGAAGCGTGGCGGCTCGAGTGTCGCCTGATCGGAGCGCGCATGCGCGGCTGCGCGAAGCTCCTGCACCGCGACGACGAACCCTGCCACTTCTGCGGGCAGACGGGCCGCGAGCGTCCGGGAACCTCCGCGGGGGAAGCGGCATTCACGGTGGGCAGACGGTCGACCTGACCTCTCGTCGCACCACCTCCACCCCAAGCGAGGATCCCATGAAGAAGCTCCTCATCGCCGTGGTCGCGCTCGCCGCGATCGGCACCGGTTGGTACGCGTTCCGCCCGGAGCGCCTGTTCGTGAACCAAACCGTGAACGAGTCCCCCGAACCCGTCGCCGGCTCGAACGCCATGTCGGCGGCCACCGAGGCGACGGCCATGTCAGCGGCCACAGAGTCGCCCGCGATGTCGGCCGCGACCGAGTCGCGCGTCGTCGCCACCGGCATGTTCCACGACGGCTCGCACGAGACCGCGGGCACCGCCACGATCCGCGAGTACCCGGACGGCCGGCGCGTGCTGCGGCTCACCGGATTTCACACTTCGAACGGTCCCGACGTACAGGTGCTGCTCGTCGCCGCGAACGACGCCAAGGACAACGAGACGGTCACCAAGTCCGGCTTCGTCCATGTCGGCGCGCTCAAGGGCAACATCGGTGACCAGAACTACGAGCTGCCCGCGAACGTGGATCTCTCGAAGCACCGTGCCGTGACGATCTGGTGCCGCCGCTTCGGCGTGAACTTCGGCACCGCCCCGCTCACCTCGCACTCGTGAACCCCGTGCCTCCGAGGAGGACCCCGATCATGAAGACGATCCCTGCCCTGCTGCTGCTCGCCACCACCCCGGTGCTCGCGTTCGCCGCCCCGATGAAGGGCCAGGCCACGTTCACGGTACGCATCGAGAACGTATCCACGGGCGCCACGCTCAAACTCTCGAATGGCTCGACCGCTCCGGCGCCGCACTCGCCTGGCGCGTGGGTCGTTCAGGAGAAGCCGGCGCGGCTGTTCACGCCCGGGAAGCTCCAGCCCGGTTGGGGGCTCGAGATGCAGGCCGAGGATGGCGACCCCTCGAAGCTCGCGGAGCACTGCATGCACCACGAGGGGGTACGCGCCGCGGGTGTGTTCAACGTTCCGCAGGGTGACGACAAGCCTGGGCCGGCGCTGCCGGGCAAGGCGTACGAGTTCACCGTGACGGCGAAGCCTGGCGACCGCCTCGCGTTCACCACCATGTTCGGCCAGTCGAACGACGTGTTCTTCGCGCCGGACGAGAAGGGCATCGCGCTGTTCGCGAACGGCCGCCCGGTGAGCGGGGATGTCACCTCGCAGGTGATGCTGTGGGACGCCGGCACCGAGGTGAACGAGGAACCGGGTGCGGGCCCGAACCAGGCGCCGCGCCAGATGTCGCCGAACACCGGCCCGAGCGAGTCGAAGCCGGTGGCGAAGCTCCACGACCGCTACACCTGGCCGCGCGTCAGCGACGTGATCCGCGTCATGATCACGCCCTCGCAGGCGGCTTCGAACTGACCCTCGCGCGGCGGGGCCGGGCCGGAACCCGTTTGCACAGGGCCCTCCGCCCGGTCCGCCGCGCCCGCTTCACCCGAGCGTTTCCCCGGCCCGCCGCGGCTCTGGCGGGCGTAGAGTCCCGCACCGGAGCGTGAACATGTCGAACCACTGGGACGTCCTGATCATCGGTAGCGGCGCCGGTGGGGGCACGCTGGCCTGGGCCCTCGCGGCGACGGCCAAGCGCGTCCTCCTCGTGGAGCGCGGCGATTACGTCCCGCGTGAGGCGCAGAACTGGAGCACGAAGGCCGCGGTGCTCGAAGGGCGCTACAACAACGCGGACACGTGGCTCGACGGCGCCGGCAAGGAGTTCGTGGCCGGCACGCATTACTTCGTGGGCGGCAACACCAAGTTCTATGGCGCGGCGCTGCTGCGCATGCGCGAACGCGATTTCGGCGAGGTGCGGCACGCCGGCGGCCTGTCGCCCGCGTGGCCCATCGATTACACGGCGATGGAGCCGTACTACACGCAGGCCGAACGCCTCTACCACGTGCACGGCATGCGCGGAGAGGACCCCACCGAACCGTGGGCGAGCGCGCCCTACGCGCACCCCGCGGTGAGCCACGAGCCGCGCATCCAGCGACTGAACGACGGTCTCGTGGCACTCGGTCACCGGCCGTTCCACGTACCCATCGCGGTCATGCTCGACGAGGCGAATCCGCGGAAGAGCGCCTGTATCCGCTGCGGCACCTGTGACGGACACCCGTGCCTCGTGAACGCGAAGGCCGACGCGCAGGTCTGCTGCGTGGATCCGGCGCTCGCGCGCGGCAACGTGGAGCTGATGACGAACACCACCGTGGACCGCCTGCTCACCTCATCCAGCGGGCGCGAGGTGACGGGCGTCCAGGTGACGCGGAACGGCGAGCGGCTGACCCTGCGCGCCGACCTCGTGGTGTCGAGCGCCGGCGCCATCAACTCGGCGGCACTGCTGCTGCGCTCCGCGAACGATCGCCACGCGAACGGCCTCGCGAACGGCTCGGGCCAGGTCGGGCGCAACTACATGTGCCACCTGAACTCGGTGATGCTCGCGTTGTCGCTGTGCCCGAACCCCACCGTGTTCCAGAAGAGCTGGGCGCTGAACGACTTCTACTGGGGCGACGGCGAGTGGCCGTACCCGATGGGCCACATCTCGTTCGTGGGCAAGACCGACGAATACGTTCTGGCCGCGGGCGCGCCGAAGTTCACTCCAGGCTGGACGCTCGACCAGATGGCGAAGCACTCGCTCGACTTCTGGCTCACGTCCGAGGACCTGCCAAGCCCCGACAACCGCGTGACGCTGGCGCGGGACGGGCGCACGCAGCTCACCTACACGCCCAACAACGAGGAAGGCCATCGCCGGCTCCAGTCCAAGCTGCAGTCGCTGCTGGGCAAGCTGCCGTGCCCGGTGCACGGCGACGGCTGCATCCAGGGCTTCTCGAAGCTAAACGCGTACATCGGCAAGCGCATCCCGCTCGCGGGTGTGGCGCACCAGAACGGCACCGCCCGGTTCGGGACCGATCCCGCGAGTTCCGTGCTCGACGTGAACTGCCGCGCGCACGAACTCGACAATCTTTACGTCGTGGACGGGAGCTTCTTCCCGTCCAGCTCAGCGGTGAATCCCGCGTTGACGATCATGGCGAATGCCCTGCGCGTCGCGGACCACCTGAAGCAGCGACTTGGCGTGACGGTGGATGCAGCGACGGCGAAAGCATCACCCGTCGTGGGAGTGGCGCGATGAGTGACCGCTCGATCCAACGCGCGCGGGCTGCGCGCGGCAGGGGAAGTGTGCCGCTCACCGGGCGGGCGTGGCGGACGATCGCGCTGGCGGGCGCCCTGGCGTTCGCCGTCACGTCCCCGGTGCGCGCGGCGGCGTCTCGCGCGGCGTCGCCGGCCGCAGGCGAGACGCGTGTCGTCGCGGTAGGGCCGGTGGGGCTCACCGTGTCGGACCTCGATCGCGCGGTGGAGTTCTACACGGGCGTGCTCCAGTTCCGGAAGGTCTCGGAGGTGGAGGTGGCGGGAGAGGCGTTCGAACGTCTGGAGGGCGTGTTCGGCGCGCGCGCCCGCGTCGCGCGGCTGCAGCTGGGAGACGAGCAGCTCGAACTCACACAGTACCTGGCGCCGGAGGGGCTGGCGTTCCAGGCGGGTTCGCGCGGCAACGATCGCTGGTTCCAGCACGTGGCGATCATCGTGAGCGACATGGACCGCGCCTACGCGCGGCTGCGCGAGTTCAATGTGCGGCACGCCTCGACTGGACCGCAGCGCATCCCGGACTGGAACAAGGGCGCGGCCGGCATCCGTGCGTTCTACTTCCGCGATCCCGACGGGCACTTCCTCGAGATCCTATGGTTCCCGCCCGACAAGAGCGCGGCGCGCTGGCACGCCACCGACCGGCTGTTCCTCGGCATCGACCACACCGCCATCACCGTGGCGAACACCGAGCAGAGCCTCGCGTTCTATAGAGATCAGCTTGGATTCAAGGTGGCCGGGGAGAGTGAGAACCACGGCACCGAGCAGGAGCACCTGAACAACGTCTTCGGAGCACGCCTGCGCATCACCAGTGTTCGCGCCGAGCGCGGGCCCGCGATCGAGTTCCTCGAGTACCTGAGCCCGGGGGACGGCCGACCCTATCCCGCCGATGCGCGTGCGAACGACCTCGTGCACTGGCAGACGCGCCTCGAGACGCGCTCGCTCGACGGCGCGTGGCGCGGACTTCGCTCCGCGCAGGCACACTTCGTGTCGCCGGGTCCCGTGATGCTCCCCGACACGGCACTCGGATTCCGCAGCGGACTTCTCGTGCGTGACCCCGACGGGCACGCCATGGAGGTGGTGGAGCGATGAACCCCGAAACCCTGGAGACCCGCACGCGCGCCGGCGACAAGGGCGCTGCGTCAACGGCCACCATGCACGCCGTCGCCGTGCATCCCGGTAAGGCTCAGAGCGTGCACCTCGCGCGCATCCCGCGCCCCAGGCTCGGCGACATGCCCGGCGGCCGCGGCGTGCTCGTGAAGATGCTGTCGGTGGGCGTGGATGGCACCGACAAGGAGATCGACGCCGCCGAGTACGGCATGGCGCCCCCGGGCGACGACTACCTCGTGCTCGGCCACGAGAGCTTCGGCCGCGTCGAGGCCGTGGGGGATGCGGTCACCGAGTTCGCACCCGGCGACCACGTCGTGGCCACCGTACGACGGCCCGGGACGAGCGTGTACGACCAGATCGGCACCTACGACATGACCACGGACGACACCTATTTCGAGCGCGGCATCAACCTGCGCCACGGCTACCTCACCGAGACCATCGTCGAGGATCCGGAGTACCTGGTGAGAGTACCGCACGAACTGCGTCACACCGGCGTGCTGCTGGAGCCCACGTCGGTCGTGGAGAAGGGCATCACGCAGGCGTTCGAGATCCAGCGCCGGCTGCGCGTGTGGCGTCCGCGTCGGGCCGCCGTGACCGGCGCCGGCACAATCGGACTGCTCGCCGCCCTTGCGCTCCGGCTCCGCGGTCTCGAGGTCACGGTGTTCGGCCGTACGCCAAGGCCCTACCTGAACTCTGACCTCATCGAGGCGCTCGGGGCGCGCTACTTGAACACCGTCGACGTGCCACTGCTCGAGGGTGCGCGCCGGCACGGGCCGTTCGATCTCGTGTTCGAAGCCTCGGGCTTCTCGCCGCTGGTGTTCGAAGGCATGCAAGCACTGGCCAAGAACGGCGTGCTCGTGCTCTCGAGCGTGACCGGAGGTGACCGCGTGGTCGAGGTGCCCGCGGACGAGATCAACCTCCAGTTCGTGCTCGGCAACAAGGTCGTGGTGGGCACGGTGAACGCGAACCGGGAGTACTTCGAGTCCGGCGTGCGCGACCACGCGCAGGCCGAAGCGCAGTTCCCCGGCTGGCTCTCGCGCCTCATCACGCATCGTGTCTCGGGACTCGAGAACTTCCGCGACCTGTTCACCACACTCACGATGGGCACAGGCGTCATCAAGGTCGTCTGTGACATCGCGAAGGAGTGACGCCATGGCGATCGCCGAACGGCAGCGCCTCGCCGAGGACGGGCGCCGTGAGCAGAACTGGAAGCGGTGGGGGCCGTACCTCTCCGAGCGCCAGTGGGGCACGGTGCGCGAGGACTACTCCGCGCATGGCACGGCGTGGGACCACTTCCCGCACGACCACGCGCGCAGCCGCGCGTATCGCTGGGGCGAGGACGGCCTGCTCGGGATCTGCGACCGCGAGTGCCGCCTGTGCTTGTCGGTGGCGTTGTGGAACGGCCGCGATCCCATCCTCAAGGAACGGCTGTTCGGCCTCGCGGGCCCCGAGGGAAACCACGGCGAGGACGTGAAGGAGGAGTACTTCTACCTCGATTCCACGCCGACGCACACGTATCTCCGCGGGCTGTACAAGTACCCGCAAGCAGAGTTCCCGTACGCGAGACTGGTCGAGGAGAACCACCGCCGCGGCCAGGACGTGCCGGAGTTCGAGCTCAAGGACGCGGGCGTGTTCGACGACGGGCGCTACTGGGACGTCACGGTGGAATACGCCAAGGCGTCCACCGACGACATCCTCGTGCGCATCACCGTGGCGAACCGCGGACCCGAGGCCGCGGAACTGCACGTGCTGCCGACGCTGTGGTTCCGCAACACGTGGAGCTGGGGCCGCTCGGGCGAGGGCTACTGGCAGAAGCCGGTGATCAAGCGCGCGCGCGGCGGTGGCCAGATCGCGCGGCACGAGTCGCTCGGCGACTTCCTCTTCCACGCCGACCACGGGCCCGACGGCGATCCACTCTGGCTCCACACCGACAACGAGACCAACGCGAGGCGGCTGTGGGGCCAGGCGAACGCCACGCCGTACGTGAAGGATGCGTTCCACGAGGCGGTCGTGCATGGCCACATGGACGCGGTGAACCCGGAGGGGGAAGGCACGCGGGCTGCGGCGTGGTACCGCGTCGCGGTGCCCGCTGGGGAGTCACGCGTGCTGAGACTGCGTCTCCGCCCGGCGAGCGAGGCGACGGGCGAACCGTTCGGGGCGGGGTTCGACCAGGTCTTCGCCGCGCGCATTCGCGAGGCGGACGAGTTCTATGACGACGTGTACGGCGCGGCGCTCGCGCCCGCGGAGCGGGCCGTGGCGCGGCAAGCCTACGCCGGACTGCTGTGGAGCAAGCAGTTCTATCACTACGTCGTGAACGACTGGCTGCAGGGCGACCCCTCGCAGCCCGCGCCGCCCGCGGAACGCGAGCACGGGCGCAATGCGGACTGGGGGCACCTCTACAACCGCGACATCATCTCGATGCCCGACAAATGGGAGTACCCGTGGTTCGCGGCGTGGGACCTGGCGTTCCACATGATCCCGTTCGCGCGGCTCGATCCCGAGTTCGCGAAGCGGCAGCTGCTGTTGTTCCTGCGCGAATGGTACATGCATCCTAACGGCCAGATCCCCGCCTACGAATGGGCGTTCGGCGACGTGAACCCCCCGGTGCACGCCTGGGCGGTGTGGCGCGTGTACAAGCTGACCGGCCAGAAGGGCGCGCGCGACCGGCTGTTCCTCGAGCGCGCGTTCCAGAAGTTACTCTTGAACTTCACCTGGTGGGTGAACCGCAAGGACGTGGACGGCCACAACATCTTCGCGGGGGGATTCCTCGGGCTCGACAACATCGGCGTGTTCGACCGCTCCGCGCCGCTGCCCACCGGCGGGCACCTGGAGCAGGCCGACGGCACGGCGTGGATGGCGTTCTACTGCTCGACCATGCTGGCCATGGCGGTGGAGCTGGCGGTGGACGACGCGGCGTACGAGGACCTCGCGAGCAAGTTCCTCGAGCACTACGTCGCCATCGCGCACGCCATGAACACGCTTGGCGGCACCGGGCTGTGGGACGAGGAGGACGGGTTCTATTACGACCAACTCCATGTGGATGGCCGGAACATCCCGATGCGGCTCCGTTCCATGGTCGGGCTGATCCCGCTATTCGCGTGCGAAGTGATCGAGCACTCGAGCCTGGAGAAGCTCCCCGGCATGAAGAAGCGGCTGGAGTGGTTCGTGACCAACCGGCCGGAACTGGCGCACCACATCGGCTACCGGCCGGACGGTGAACCGGGACACGAGGGCCACCGGCTGTTGAGCATCCCGTCGCGGGACCGCCTCGAGCGCGTGCTGCACATGCTGTTCGATGAGCGCGAGTTCCTGTCGCCGCACGGCGTGCGCGCGCTGTCCGCGGCATATCGCGACGAACCGTACGTGTTCCGCACCAACGGCATGGAGCATCGGGTGCGTTACACGCCCGCAGAGTCAGACACCGGGCTGTTCGGCGGCAATTCCAACTGGCGCGGCCCGGTGTGGTTCCCGGTGAACTACCTGCTCATCGAAGCACTCGAGCGCTACCACCACTACTACGGCGACACGCTGCGCGTGGAATGCCCGGTCGGCTCCGGCCGCATGCTCGACCTGGGCGAGGCGGCGCGCGAGCTGTCGCGCCGGCTCGCGATGCTGTTCCTGCCCGATACGAACGGGCGGCGGCCGTGTCACGGCGACGACCCCCGCTACGCCACGGATCCCCATTGGCGCGACCTGGTGCTGTTCCACGAATACTTCCACGGCGACAACGGCCGCGGCGTGGGCGCCAGCCACCAGACCGGCTGGACCGCGCTCGCGGCGCGCTGCGTCGAGAAGAGCGCGGTGGGGCGGGCTCGCGATCGGGTGACGTCGAACGGGGCACGCGAGCTGCAGGGGGCGCGCCCGTGAACCTCGTCTCGAACGGAGCAGACGAGCGCGAGTGGCTCGAGGCGGATGGCCTCGGCGGCTTCGCCTCGGGCACCGCGCTCGGTGTGCGCACGCGGCGCTATCACGCGCTGCTACTGCACGCCGCTAAGCCGCCGGGGGATCGCTGGCTGCTCGTGAACGGCGTCGAGGCGTGGCTCGAGCGAGACTGTGAACGCATCGCGCTCACCGCGCAGCGATACGCCTCCGGCGTGGTGACCGGCGAGGCCTCGCTCGCCCGCGCCGCGTTCTCGCACGAGCCATGGCCGCGCTGGACGTGGAAGTTGCCGGACGGCACGCGCGTCATGCACGAGTGCCACGCGCGCCAGGCTTCGTCCGCGGTCGTGTTGCGCTGGCGCGTCGAGGGCGCGCCGCCCGGCACACGGCTGTGCGTGCGGCCGCTGCTCTCGGGGCGCGACCCGCACGCGCTGCATCACGCGAACGAGGCCTTCCGGTTCGACGCCGAGCGTTTGGGCGCCGCGATCGCCTGGAAACCGTACGCCGGCGTGCCTGGCGTGCTGGCGCTGGCCGACGCAGACTACGAACACGCGCCGGACTGGTACTGGCGATTCCTGTACGAGCGCGAGCGCGAACGCGGCCTCGACCACCTCGAAGACCTCGCGTCACCGGGCGTGTTCCGCTGGGAGCTGTCGCGGCCCGAGGCGGTGCTCGTACTGGCGGCGGACATTCCCGAGCTGCGGACCTGCTTCGCTGAAAAGGCCGCACGCAGCCTCGCCCAGCGGCTCACGGCTGGCGAGAAGCGCCGCCGCGCCGCGTTCCGGGATCCGCTCGGTTGCGCGGCCGACGCCTACCTCGTTCGCCGTGGCGACGGACTCACCGTGATCGCCGGCTACCCGTGGTTCGGCGATTGGGGACGCGACACGTTCATCGCGCTTCGCGGACTCTGCCTCGCCAACGGCCGGCTCGACGACGCGCGGCGGATCCTCGTCCAGTGGGCGGGCGCGGTGTCCCAGGGCATGCTGCCGAACCGATTCCCGGACTCGGGCGACACGCCGGAATACAATTCCGTGGACGCATCGCTCTGGTACGTGGTCGTGGTGGGCGAGTGGTTCGAGGCCATGCGCATGGCGAATCGACGGGTGGCCGCGCGGGATCGCGTCGCGCTGCGCGCCGCGATCGAAGCCATTCTCACAGGCTACGAACGCGGCACGCGCTTCGGCATCCGCATGGACGCTGACGGCCTGCTCGCTTCGGGTGAGCCCGGCGTGCAGCTCACCTGGATGGACGCCAAGGTGGGCGGTTGGGTGGTGACCCCGCGCACGGGGAAAGCGGTGGAGATCCAGGCGCTGTGGGTGAACGCGCTCGACGTGGGGGCGAGCCTCACCGGCCGCGGCAGCGAGGCCACGGCCGCGCGCTGGGCCGAGCGGCGAGATCGCGCCCGGGCCGCGTTCGAGGCGCGTTTCTGGAACGAGTCGCGCGGCTGTCTCTACGACGTCGTCGACGTGGATCACGTGCCGGGTGCCGTCGACGGGAGACTCCGGCCGAATCAGTTGTTCGCCGTGGGCGGGCTGCCGTTGCCGCTGCTCGCGGGCGCGCGGGCGCGCGCGGTCGTGGACCTGGTCGAGCGCGAACTCCTCACGCCGCTCGGGCCACGCTCACTTGCGCCCGGAGAACCCGGCTACGCACCCCGCTACGCCGGCGGCGTGCGCGAACGCGATGGCGCCTACCACCAGGGCACGGTGTGGCCGTGGCTCATGGGAGCGTTCGTGAACGCGTGGCTCGCCGTGCGCGGCGACACGCCCGCGACGCGCGCCGAGGCCGCGGACCGGTTCCTGCCGCCACTTCGCGCACATCTTCATGAGGCTGGCCTCGGGCATGTGAGCGAGATCGCGGACGCCGATCCGCCGTACACGCCGAACGGCTGCCCATTCCAGGCATGGTCCGTCGGGGAGCTGCAGCGGATCGAGCGAGCGCTTCGCGCTACGTCTTTCCCCGCCACGGCGGGTC
>JAHFBX010000092.1 GCA_023249815.1 Candidatus Eiseniibacteriota bacterium | reverse complement strand
GACATGACGCGACGTCGCGTTTAGTGCTGCGACTCGCAAGCGTCGTGGCGCCCAACCCGCCTGTGGTCCGTTCGAGCGTCGTCTCGGACGCGGGACTCGAGCCACAGCGCGTCCGTCGACGCGGGAATTCGTACTTCGCGAACCCGAGTTCGCGGTTTCACCATGGAGTCTCGTCCGCGACCGGCGTAAATTGCTCTACACCTCCCCGCGTTTCATCACCCTTGTCGCAGGACTCCGCCGCAAGGCGGAAGGACCGCTCTCCGTGTCGCCCACGTCGATGCCCAGCCGAATTGTGCTTGGAGCGCTCGTGCTCGCGTCCACGTCGGTGTCCGTGCCCACGCCCCGGGCGGCCGAGTATTTCGTCGACAACACGAGCGCATCCTGCTCGAACAGCGGCCCGGGCTCGGTGGCCCTGCCGTATTGCAGCATCACGGCCGCACTCGCCGCGCATCACGAGCCGGGCACGACGATCACCGTGCTGCCGGGCGTCTATCGGGAGCAGGTGACGGTGCCCGGTTCGGGCGCGCCGGGAGATCCGATCGTGCTGCGCGCGAGCCCCGGTTCACTGCCCGTGATCGTGGACGGCCGTGACGACTTCTCGGATCCGTCCGCGTGGGAGCCGTTCTTCGGGGACGTCTGGCTGGCCGACAGCGTGACGTGGTCCCCGCGCCAGGTGTTCGCCGACAGCGCGCGGCTATCGCCTTCGACGGCGGACCCGACGTTCCTGCCGGAGCGAAGCTTCCGATACGTCCTGGGCGCGGGTTTGTACGTGAATGCCGGGGGTGGCAACCCGGGGGACCATGCGACGCAGGTCGGCCGGCGCACATACGTCTTCTTCGTGTCCGGCCGCTCGTGGGTGCGGATCGAGGGCTTCACGGTGTTGAGCGGCGAGGACCGCTGCATTCAGGTGACGAACTCCTCGAACGTGGAGATCCTCGGGAACCGGGTGCGCCTCGCCGGCAGGTTCGGGCTTCAGGCGCAGGGCGACTCCGCGGTGCGCCTTGCCTCGAACGTCGTGTCCGAGTGCCAGGGCCACGGCATCTCGCTCACCGCATTCACGGCCCGGTCCACGGTCGAGGACAACGAGTCGTTCGGGAACGCCGATCCAAACGTTCGAGTCGCGAACGGGCTCTACGTCTACTCGTCGCCCCGAAACCTCGTCCAGCGGAACCGCTGGCATCACAACCAGGACACTGGGCAGCACTTTTCGGGCGGCTCGCATGACAACGTCTCACTGGCGAACCGCTCATGGAGCAACGGCGACCATGGTTTCGACCATGTCGGCAGCACCGGTGCCACACACGTGAATGACGTGGCGTTCGCGAACCTGCGCGACGGCTTCTCGGTGGAGGGCGCGTCCACGAACACGAGCCTCCACGACTGCATCTCGGTCGAGAACGGGACGACGACGCTCCACTATGACCTGTTCGTGGACACCACCTCGACGTCGGGATTCGACTCCGACGACAACGTGTTCTGGAACTCGGGGCCGCGACCACCCATCAAGTTCGCGAAGTCCGCTTACGCTTCGGTCGCGAGCTACTCGGCCGCGCGAGGCCACGACACCCGCACCCTGCAGGCCGACCCTCGGTTCGCCGCGCCGACTGTGGGGGACTTCCACCTGCTGCCCGATTCGCCCGCGATCGACAACGCCAACTCGGACGTCGCCCAGTGGCCGTCCACGGACGCGGAAGGACGTGATCGAGCGGACGACCCGGCGATCCCGAACCTGGGGTTGGGTGCGATCGCCTACGCGGACCGTGGCGCGCTCGAGTTCCAGGGCTCGACCGCCCCCCCGAACCAGCCGCCCACCGCGCACCTCACGCTCGCTCCAGGCACGGGGACCGCGCCCCTCTTCGTCCGCGCGAACGCCTCGGGGTCGTTCGACCCCGACGGCCAGCGCGTCTCCTATGAGTTCGACCTCGGAGACGGCACCCACCTCGGGCCGCAGGATTCGTCGTACGTGGACCACCTTTACGCGGCCGGGACCTGGACCGTCCAGCTGACCGTCTCGGACAGTGCGGGCGCGACCTCGACCGCTGCCGCGACGCTCGAGGTCGGCTCTCTCGCGGACAATCTCGTCACCGATTCCTCATTCGAGTCGGGCACGACGGGCTGGGCTCCGCTGGGTGGGGCCCAGCTGCAGCGCGTCCCGGGCGGACACGCAGGCAGCTCCTCGCTGCTCGCGTCAGCGCCCGAGGCGGCGGTCGCGGAGTATGGCCTGACGGACCAGCCCGACTGGGTGCGCCAAACCCCTGGCGCTGGAGCTCAATACCACTTCCTCGTGTGGCTGCGCGCCGGGCAGGGCCTGGGCTTCGCGAACCTCCGCGTGCGCGAGACGCTCGACGCGTTCTCGGGCCCGTGGATCTCGTCCGCTCCCGTGCCTTTGAGCTCGACCTGGACTTCCGTCGAGCTCGATCTTTCCACGCGCTTCGCCCGCTCCGCCCTGGACCTGCAAATCGTGAACCGGAGTGGAGGAACAGGCGGCTCGTTCAGCGTGGACGACATCTCGATCCAGCAAGTGATCGGACCCAGCCTGCCGGGACCGGCGGACCGCCCCACGCACGGCACCGATCCAGAGCCCGCCGACTTCGCGCCTCGTTTCCTTCCGAATCCCACGGGCTTTGGCGGGGCTCGCTTCCGATTCACGACGTCGCGGGCCGGGAACGTCGAACTGGAGCTCTTCGACCTCGCGGGGCGCCGGGTGCGTCGCCTCGTTCACGACCCGGCGACTCCTGCGGGCGCCCACTCCACGGCGTTCGACGGCCGGGCGGACGATGGGTCTCGGCTGCCGGCCGGGCTCTATCACTTCCTCCTGCGCACGCCGGCCGGCGTGAAGACGGGTCGCCTCGTCGTCCTGGACTACTAGGCGCGAAGCGAGCGCACGATCACGAGGTCCGTGAGCCGCCCTTGAACCGGTTTCGCACCGAGCGCACGAGCTCCCCGAACATCTCCAGCTCCTCGACGCGCAGCAGACGCAGGGTCACGACGAGCACGGTGAGACCGGCGACGCCGCCCACCGCCACGACCCCCGCGCGAGCCGGCACCGTGAGCCGCGAGACGTCACCCCACGCGAACAATCCCCATGCCAGTGCTGCTGCGGGAACCGCGCTCGCGAGCGCGATGCGAGTGAGCGAGCGGAGCATGCGCCCGCCGTCCACGCCGCCCAATCGTCCGCGGAGCCGGAGTGCCAGCTGGGTGAGATTCAGGATCGCCGTGGCCGACGTGGCCAGCGCCAGGCCGCGATGTTCGAGGCCGAGGCCGGCGAGCGGTCCCACGAACAGCAGGTTGAGCGCCAGGTTCGTGCCCACGGCCACGAACGTGGAGCGCACCGGTGTGCGCGTGTCGCCGAGTGCGTAGTACGCGCGCGTGAAGATGCCCACGGCCGCGAACGCCGGAAGCCCGATGCAGTACATGAGCAGCGCGTCCCCTGTGGCACTCGTGTCCGCGGCCCGGAACGCGCCGTGCTGGAACAGGAGCGCGATGATCGGTCGTGCGAACACGGCGAGGAACAGCGCCGAGGGCACGGTGAGCAGGAACACGAGCCGGACGGACTCCGAGAGTGTCGCGCGCAGTCGCGGCGAGTCTCCGCCCACGGCCGCGCGCGACATCGCCGGCAGGCTGACCGTGGCCACCGCCACGCCGAAGAGCCCGATCGGGAGCTGCATGAGCCGGAACGCGTACTGGAGCCAGGACACGCTGCCCTCGCGGAAGCTGGCCGCGATGGCCTGGCTCACGAACACGTTCAACTGGGTCGCGGCGAGACCGATCGTGGCGGGCAACATGAGCAGCGCCACGCGGCGGACGCCGGGATGCCACGTCGGCCACTCGAGCCTGTAGCGGAACCCGAGCCGCGCGAGCGCCGGGAGCTGGGCCGTGAATTGCAGCGCGCCGCCCAGGACCACGCCCGCGGCCATGCCCACGATGATGGGCCAGCCCTGGTTACGGCACAGCGGGATCGCGGCGAGCCCGAACACGATCATGCCCACGTTCAGCAGCGCCGGTGCGAACGCGGGCAGGAAGAACACACCGCGGGCGTTCAGCATTCCCATGGCCGCCGCGGACAGCGCCATGGCGGGTAGGAACGGCAACATGATGCGCGTGAGCAGCACGGTGAGGTCCAGTTTCCCCGGCACGGCGGCGAACCCACCGGCCATGAGTCCCACGATCGCGGGCGCCAGGAGCCAGCCGAGCACGCACAACGCCAACAGCACTGCGAGCAGCGTGGACATGAGCTGGCGGCCAAGCGCCCAAGCCGCGTCGTCGCCCTGCTTGGAGCGCCATTCCGTGAACGTGGGCACGAACGACGCGCTCATCGCGCCCTCCGCGAACAGGTCGCGTACGAGGTTTGGCACACGGAACGCCATGTTGAACGCGTCGGCGGCCGTGCCCGCTCCGAACAGCGCGGCGAACACCTGGTCTCGGAGCAGTCCGAGCACGCGCGACAAGAACGTCGCCGCGCTCACCTTGCCGACGTGACGCGCCACGCCCGGCTCCGCGGGAGCATCGGCGGGCGCAGCGGCTGCGGCGGGTGCCGCGATCTCCGGTGTCTCAGTCATCCCGCGGCTCCCGCCCTCGCGACGCTCGCGTCGGCGTGCTAGCTTCGCGCGCCATGCTCGCTCTCGTTGCGACGGAACCGGTGCTGTCTCCCGTTCAGGCGTTCGTGTTGGGCGCCGTGCAGGGCATCACCGAACTGCTGCCGATCTCGAGCAGCGCGCACCTCTACCTCGTGCCCACGCTGCTCGGGTGGCCGTATGCCGGCGTGGCGTTCGACGTGGCGATGCACGCGGGTACGCTGTTGGCGCTGGTGGCGGCATTCTGGGACGACTGGCTGCGCATGGCTCGCGACGCGTTTCACACCGATGCCGCGCGGCGCACGGAGGCGCGCTCGCTGTTCGGCATGATCGTGCTCGCCACGATCCCGGGGCTCATCGCGGGCAAGCTCCTGAACGACGAGGTCGACCAGTTGCGCTCGGTGCCGCTCCAGGCCACGACGCTGCTCGTGTTCGGCATCCTGCTGTGGGCCTCGGATCGGTTCACGGCCCGGGCCCGCGACGATCGCGTCCCGGGTTGGGGCACGTCGATCGCGGTTGGCCTCGCCCAGTGCCTGGCGCTCATTCCCGGAGTGTCGCGCTCGGGGATCACCATGACCGCCGGCCGGTTCGCGGGACTCTCGCGACTGTCCGCCGCCCGGTTCTCGTTCCTGCTCAGCACCCCGATCACGCTCGCCGCCGTCGTCTACACGGGGCTCCTCAAGTCGCGCGACCTGTTGCAGCACGTGCCGACGAGCACGCTCCTGATCGGTATGGCGAGCTCGGCCGTGTTCAGTTTTCTCGCCATCCGGTTGATGCTCGCGATGGTGCGCCACATCGGCTTCGGCATCTTCGCGGCCTACCGCGTGTTGCTGGCGCTGGGCCTGTTCGCCTGGGCGCTCCGGCACTAGCCGCATTCCGGAAGGGTCGCCCGGGCTCATGAGCCTCCGGGCGGGCGGGAGAGCCGGTCCCGGAAGTAGCGGTTCATGCGGTCCCGCAAATGCAGTCGCGCGCGGTGCAGGCGTGACTTGACCGCCGCCACGCTCAAGCCCAGTTCGGTGGCCACGTCGGCGTTCGACTGCTCCATGATGTCGCGCAGCACGAACACCTCCTTCTCGTTCGCGGGCAGCAGGTCCACTTCCCGCCCGAGCACCTCGCGGGTTTCGGCGTCGAGCAGGTCCTCGAGCGGTTGCGACGACCAGTCCGGGATCGCGAGCGGCTCCGCGTCGTCCTGCCCCGACTGCGACTGCTCGTACGAGATGTGACCTTCGCGCCGGCGACGGAGCTTCATCAGGCTCGCGTTCGTGGCGATCCGGTAGAGCCAGGTCGAGAAGCGCGATTCGCGCTTGAAGTTCGGGAGCCCGCGGTAGGCGGAGAGAAACGCGTCCTGGAGCGCCTCTGCAGCGTCCTCGTCGTGGCGGAGGATCTTCGTGCTCAGGCGGTAGACGCGGTCACGGTAGCGCCGCACGAGTTCGTCGAAGGCGCGGCTGTCCCCGGCCTGGGTGATCTCTACGAGTTCGGCGTCCGTGCGCGCCGCGTAGTCCACGCTCATGCGTTCCTCTCCGAAGCGGGCGGGATCCGGCCACGCCGCGTGGACCGGACGCCCGTCGCTACCCGGAGTCATACACGATTTCGCCCGCGAGCACCGTGAGGCGCGGCCGGGCACCGCCCAGGTCGGCGGGCTCGGCGCGATGCAGGTCGCGGTCCCACACCACGACATCCGCGGGCTCGCCGGGCTCGAGCGTGCCGCGACCCAGCCGGCCCGCCGCGAGCCGCGCCGAGCCCGACGTGTAGGCCTGGAGCGCGGCGTCCAGCGGGATCGCCTGCTCGGGGTGGAATGGCTTGCCATCGGCGGTGAGCCGGGCCACCGCGCACGCCAGCCCGAGCGACGCACTCGGCGGCTCGACCGGCGCGTCCGACCCGAACGCGAGCGGCGCGCCCGCTTCGAGCAGCGTGCGCCACGCATAGGCGAGCCGGCAGCGCTTGCCCCACGCCCGGCGTGCATACGGCGCGTCGGACGCGGCGTGCTGTGGCTGCATGCTCGCCGCGACACCGAGCGCGGCGAAGCGTGGCACGTCCTCGTCGTGCACGAGCTGGGCGTGCTCGATCCGTGGCGGGAGCGCCAGCCGTGCCAGCCGGTCGCGGTGCGCGGCGATGGCGTCGAGCGAGTGCCGCACCGCCGCGTCGCCGATGGCGTGGATCGCCACCGAGAAGCCGGCGCCGGCCGCCTCGCTCACCAGCTCCGCGAGCGCGTCCGGCTCGATCAGCGTCATGCCGCGGCCGGGTGCATCGCCATAGGGCTCGAACATCGCCGCAGTGCGCGAGCCGAGCGTGCCGTCGGCGAACAGCTTGAGCGATCCGGTGCGGAACCAGTCGTCGCCCTCTCCGCCGCGAAGTCCGGTGCGCGTGGCCTCCCGCATCTGCTCGAGACCCACGTGCTGGAGGACGCGCAGCCGCGCACGACCCGCGAGCGCATGCATGCGATGCCAGTCCTCCGCGTTGCGCTGGTAGTCGTGCACCGCGGTCACGCCTTCGGCGTGGAGCGCGTGCGCGGCCGCATCGAGCACCGCGGCATCGGGCGCGGGAACCGCGCGATCGTCGAGCGGCTGGAACGCGCGCACGGCGTCCTCGCGCACGACCCCGGTCGGCTCTCCCGCCGCGTCGCGCTCGAACCGGCCGCCGTGCGGGTCCGGCGTCTCGCGCGTGATCCGCGCCGCCCGCAGCGCGGCGCCGTTCACCCACAGCGCATGGAAGTCGTGACGATGGAGGAGCACCGGCCGGTCGGGCGCCAGCGCATCGAGCGCTGAGCGCTCGGGTGGCGCCTCCCAGCCGTCGTCGTCCCAACCGCGCCCCACCACCGGCTCGGTCCCCGGCGGAAGCGCTGCGAGTGCGGCCGCGACCGCGGCGAGCGCCGCGGCACGAGAGCGTTGGCCCGCGAGGTCCGGCTGGCGCCGGCCCCGCGCCCACGGGACGAGATGGAGGTGCGCGTCCACGAGCCCGGGCGTCACGGTGGCCCCGGCGGCGTCCACCACCCGGGCCCGTGGCTCGAGCGCCGCGAGCTCGGGACGCGCGCCCACGGCGTGCACACGTCCGTCGCGCAGCAGCACCGCATCCGCGGCGAGTGGCGCGCCGGACCATGGTTTCGCGTTCACAACGAGCAGCGAGGTGCTCAACTCGCCTCCATCACGACCGGGTTCACGAGCGTGCCGACGCCCTCGATCGTGACCGCGACCGTGTCGCCGGGCACGATGGGCGCGATGCCGGCGGGCGTGCCGGTGGCGATGACGTCACCGGGCTCGAGCGTGACGTGGCGCGAGAGGAAGTGGACCAGGAACGCGGGGTCGAAGTGCATCGTCGAAGTCCGGGCGCGCTGGCGCAGTTCCCCGTTCACGCGCAGCTCCAGCTCGAGGTCGTTCGGGTCCAGGCCCAGCGCGATGCAAGGTCCGAACGGCGCGAACGTGTCGCTGCCCTTGGCACGCGACCACTGGCCGTCTTGCTTCTGCCAGTCCCGGGCGCTCACGTCGTTGAAGCAGGTGACGCCCGCCACGTGGGCGAGTGCTTCCGCCACGCTCACGTGGCGTGCCCTGCGACCCACGACCAGCGCCATCTCGCCTTCGGGATCGAGGCGTTCCACCCCCCGGGGTTTCACGATCGCGGCGCCCGGCGCAAGCGCTGCGCTCGGCGGTTTGAAGAAGAACAGCGGCTCCTCGGGTGGCGCCGCGGTTCCCGCACCGGCGGAGGCGGGCCGGCTCGCGGCCACGGTGAGGCTCTCTTTCACGTGCTCGACGTAGTTGAGCCCGACGCAGATGATCTTCGAGGGCTCGCACGGCGCCAGTCTCGGCGAGTCGGGCGCGTCGCGCTCCCCGCTCGGCCCACCGCCGCACCATGGCGCGGCGGAGAGCCGGGCCAGGTGGTCGCCGCGCTCGAGTCCGTAGCGCGGGGCGCCGTCGGCGAGGTAGCGCACCAGTCGGTCCTGCGGCGGGGCGACAGTCACGATTCGCAGGATAAGCGAACCGCGCGCGGCATGAAAAAGGAGGCACCCATCCGCGCGTGTCGCGACCCGAGGAGGTCCTCCAGATGCGACGGCACGTCCGGATCGCTTCCAGGGGGGTCGGGCGGCGGGTCACAGTCGCGGACAGGACGCCTCGCATCACGAATTGTCTCGAAACCATGCGCGATAGGTCAAGCTCATTCGCACACGAGTCGCGGTGATCGAGCTCCAAGTGTGCTGCGACTGGACGCTGTCACCTGCGAGCACACGGTTCGATCGCTGATGATGATCCCAAGGGATCGGCGGCCCGATCCCAACCAGCGCCCACGTGGCGTGCCACGTTCATGCGAACTGCGCACCGCTGGCGCGCGTCGGGTCGCTTTGCTACGGTTCCCGCCCCTATGCCCACCCCTCGCAGGCGCGCCTCCACGAAGACCCCCGCGCAGATCCTTGAACAGCGACTTGAGCACCGCACTGCACGCTTGGCCGTCATTGGCCTCGGGTACGTCGGCCTGCCGCTTGCGGTCGAGCTCGCCCAGGCCGGCTTCGAAGTGGTCGGCATCGACATCGACGAGAAGCGCGTCCGCCAGCTCAATCGGGGTCAGTCCTACATCCAGGATGTGCCGACGCCCGATGTGACGGCGCTCGTGCGGCAAAAGCGCCTCACCGCGACCACCGATTTCTCGCTGCTCGATCGCTGCGACACGGTGAACATCTGCGTTCC
>JAHFBX010000358.1 GCA_023249815.1 Candidatus Eiseniibacteriota bacterium | reverse complement strand
GCCAGGTCTGGTGCGGGCGCGTTCGCGAGCGCAGCGAAGCCGTCCAGGAACTCCAGCTCGATCCACTCCGTGTCGACCTTCGCGGTGCGCACCTCCGGCGAGCGGAGCAGGGCCCGCAGGAACGGCAGGTTCGTGACCACGCCATGCACGCGCGTGTCGTCGAGTGCGCCGATCAACCGCTGGAGCGCCGCTTCGCGCGTGGGTCCGTGCGCGATGATCTTCGCCAGCATGGGATCGTAGTGAACACTCACGCTGTCGCCCGACTCGACGCCGCGGTCCACGCGCACGAACGGGCCGTCGGGCCAGCGCACGCGCACCGCCGTGCCGACCTGCGGCAGGAACCCGCGCGCCGCGTCCTCGGCATACACACGCGCTTCGATGGCGTGGCCGTGACGCGGGATCGCGAACTGCTCGAACGGCAGCCGGCCGGTGGCCGCCACCTCCACCTGCGCGCGGACCAGGTCCACGCCAGTGAGGAGTTCGGTGACCGGGTGCTCCACCTGGAGCCGCGTGTTCATCTCGAGGAAGTAGAAGTGGCCGTCGCGCGTGAGCAGCATCTCGATGGTGCCGGCGCCGCGATACTTGACCGCTTCCGCGAGCCGCACGGCCGCGTGCGTCGCCTGCGCGCGCTGGTCGGTGTCGAGCACCGGACTCGGCGCTTCCTCGACCACCTTCTGGTGCCGGCGCTGCAGCGTGCAGTCGCGCTCGTAGAGGTGGACCGCACGGCCCTGCCCGTCCCCCAGCACCTGCACCTCGATGTGGCGCGCCTGCTCGATGAGCTTCTCCACGTAGACGCTGCCGTCGCCGAATGCCGAGGCGGCCACGCGCTGCGCGCCCTCGATGCCCTCGGTGAGATCACGCCCGTTCGACGCCTTCTGCATGCCCTTGCCGCCGCCGCCGAGCGCGGCCTTGATGATGACCGGGTAGCCCATGGCGTTGGCGGCGCGCACGAGCGCGCGCGCGTCCGCTCCCTCGGCGCCGGGCACGATGGGCACGCCGGCCGCCTCGGCGAGTCGGCGCGCCTCGCGCTTGTCGCCCATGGCGCGGATCTGCGCCGCGGTCGGACCGATGAACACGAGCCCGGCGCCCTCCACCGCTTCGGCGAACGCGGCGTTCTCGGCGAGAAAACCGAAGCCAGGGTGCACGGCGTCGGCGCCCGACTCGCGCGCCGCGCGCACCACGGCCCCTGCGTCCAGGTAGCTGGCGCGCGCTTCCGCAGGGCCGATCCCGCGCGACTCGTCACACACGCGCGTGTGGAGCGCGCCGCGGTCGGCATCGGAGTGCACGGCGACCGAGCGGATGCCCATCTCGTGCAGCGTGGCCGCGATGCGGCAGGCGATCTCGCCGCGATTGGCGATCAGCACCTTCTTGAACATGGCGCTCCCTAAGCCCCGCTCGCTCACGACATCCAGCCCGGCTTGCGCTTCTCGAGGAACGCCGCAAGTCCGTCGCGCGCCTCCTCGCCGCTGCGCACGCTCGCGAGCGTCTCGGGGAGCGAACGCCGGTACTCGTCCCAGCGGGTCTCGGCCCAGCGCACGAATAGCTGCTTGATGCGCGCCTGCGCCTGCGGGCCGCCGTTCAGCAGTTCGGCGACACGCTCGTCCACCTTGGCGTCCAGCTCCGTCGTGGGCACGACGTGGTTCACGACGCCCAGCTCGAGCGCACGCGCGGCGCCGAAACGTTCGCCGGTGAGCATGAGTTCGCGCGCCGCACGATCGCCCAGCCGGCGGATCACGTACGGGCTGATGAGCCCCGGCAGGATCCCGAGGCGCACCTCGGTGAGGCCGAACTTCGCGTCATCGCTCGCCACCACGATGTCGCACGCGCAGGCGAAGCCGACGCCGCCGCCATAGACACCACCGTGGACGCGGCCCACGACCGGCTTCGGGAAGTCGGCGAGTGCCGCGAACATCGCGGCCAGGCGCGTCGCCTCGGCCAGGTTTTCATCGTACGAGGCGTTGGCGGACGCCTTCATGGCGCCGATGTCGGCGCCGGCACAGAACGACGCCCCGCGGCCGCCCAGCACAACGACACGGCAGGCCGCGTCCGCGCGCAGCCCGGCGAGCGATTCGACGAGCGCGGCTCCGAGTTCCGCCGAGAGCGCGTTGTGCACGTCGGGGCGGTTGAACCAGACCCGTGCCACCGCCCCCTGGCGTTCGACCTGGACCAGCGCCATCGCGCGTTCTCCCGTGTTCGTCGTGTTCAGGCGAACGCCAGCGCCGCCACGCCCGCGGCGAAGGCCGCCGCAGCCGCGAGCCGGCGACGACGGTCGCCCTCTCCCAAGACGCGCCCACCGAGCCAGGCGCCGATCAAGATGCTCACCTCGCGAGCCGGCGCGATGTGTCCCACGTCGCCACGCCGTAGCGCGAACAGGATAAGGATGTAACTGAGCGGGCTCAACAGCGCGATGCCCAGCACGCGCCAGCGATGAGTTCGCCACACCACGGCGATGTCACGACGTGCGCCGATCGCGAGCGGCGAAAGCACGAGCACGCGTACGACCTCGCCGGCCCAGTAGAACACAAGCGGTGGAACGAGCGCCCGCTTGACGGCCCAGCCATCCCAGAGCGTATAGATGGCGATCATGCCGCCGGTGGCGAGCCCATAGCGCACACCCGGCCCGAGCGCGCGCGAACGGATGCCGACCGGCCGGCCCGCGATGACCAGCACTCCGGTGGCGATGAGCAGCGCGCCCGTCACGGACAGCGGCGTGGGTCGCTCGCCCAGCAGGAACATGGCGCCGGCCGTGGCGAGCAACGGCCCCGTGCCGCGCGCAAGCGGGTAGACGAGCGAGAGATCCGCGGCCCGATAGCCCCGCAGCAACAGGACAAAGTAGCCGACGTGAATGATCCCGCTGCCGAGCATGAGCACGAGCGAGGCGGTGTCGGGCCGCCAGCCGCTCCGCGCGAGCACGAGCAGCGCGAACGGCGCGTAGACGACGGAGGAGAGCGCGGTCAGGAGCCACAGGAGCGGCGCGCTGCGCACCGCCGGGCCGAGCTGCTTGG
>JAHFBX010000091.1 GCA_023249815.1 Candidatus Eiseniibacteriota bacterium | reverse complement strand
CGCGATCCAGCACGGCGAGCACTTCCTCCGGCGGCAACGCCGCCTTGTACGGGCGATCACTCGTCAGCGCGTCGAACACGTCGGCCACCGCGATGACGCGTGCGCCGAGCGGGATCTTTTCGCCCTCGATCCCGAACGGACCCGAGCCGTCCATCTTCTCGTGATGATAGGCCGCGATGCGCGGCACCTCCCACAACTCGGCCGGGTACTCGACCATGTCGAGGATGCCCTGCGTGTGCGCGGCGTGGAGGTCCATCTCCTGGCGCTCCTCGCTCGTGAGCTTGCCCGGCTTGAACAGCACCTCGTCACGCACGCCCTGCTTGCCCAGGTCGTGAAGCAGCGCGGCCACGGACAGCACCTCGGCCTCGACCGTTCCGAGGCGGAGCCGCCGGCCGATCGCCAGCGCCACCTTCTGCACGCGCTCGCTGTGCTGCGCCGCCTCGCGGTCCTTGAGCGTCAGCGAGTGCACCAGTGCCGCGATCGTGGACTGGAACGCGCGCTGCTGCCGCTGGTGGAGCCACAGGTTCTCGAGAGCCAGGCCGGCCTGGCTCGCGAGCACGGACAGGAGGTCCATGTCGTCCTTCGTGAAACGGCCGCGCGCCGGGCGCCTGACATCGAGCTGGAGGACGCCGAGCGGCCGGCCGCTGCTGCCGAGCAGTGGCGCGACGATGGCGGTCTCGAGCCGGGACAGCACGATGCTTTCGCTGGCTTTCCCGGGATCCTGCCCGTGCACGTAGAGCAGCGCGTGGCCATCGCGCAGCGCGCGCTCGACGATGGTGCGCGACAGCGCGACGCGCGAGCTGTCGCCGTTGCGGGCGGCGGCCGTGAGCGTGCGCAGTGGCGCCTCCTCCATCTCGCGCGCCACCAGCACGTGGTGCGTGGCGTTCGGGAATGCCTCGAACGCGAACCGGCTGATGACCTTGAGCAGCTCGGACTCGTCATGGCGCGCCGCCGCGGTCTCGCGCACGAGTCCGAGCATGAGCTCGGCCACGCGCGCGTCGGTGCGCACGACCAGGCGACGCACGTCGCCCCAGTCCTCCGTGGAACGCCACGCGAGAACGGTGGGCTCGGCGGTCTCACTCGCCTGGAACGAACCGTTCTCGTCCGGGGCGAACTCGAAAGGATAGTCCGGTGCCATGCACGAGGCATCGGTCATCGGGGCCCGATTCTTGAACGATTACTGCCCTTCGGGCGGCCGGAATCGCAGGTTCAGTCTGGCGCGTCGCGGGCCGATACCGGGCGGGAACCGGGTCCGAGCCGGGCAGGCCCTGAGCGGCCCGCCGGCGGACCGCACTCACGGGAGACCTCTCATGGAAGCGAGCCAGCCCCTGATGCGCATGGTGCGTGTGCTCACGCACGTCATCGATGCCGCGGACCCGCACACGCGCGGGCGTTCGCTCCGTATCGCGCGTTACGCCGTGCGCGTGGCACGCGAGTTGGGCGTGGCCGAGAGCCAGCATGCCGACATCGAACTCGGCGCGATGCTGCACGACCTCGGTCGCTACGCCATCTTGAACGACGTCGTCCAGACGCCGCGAGCGCTGGATGCCGGCGAGCGCGCCATGGTGCAGACGCATCCGACGATCGGCTGGGAGATGTTGCGCGACATCCCGGGCATGACGGGCGTCGCGGAGATCGTCTACTCGCACCACGAGCGGCCGGACGGCGGCGGCTATCCGCGCCAGCTCGAAGCCGAGCGCATCCCGATCGGCGCCCGCATCATCATGGTGTGCGCGGCGTACGATGCCATGACCGAGGAGCGCCCCTACCGTCATGGGCTGCCCCCTGTCGTCGCGTGCGACGAGCTCCGCCGCCACTCGGGAACGCAGTTCTTCACCGACGCGGTGGACGCGTTCGTGCGCCTCCACGACACGGGTCGCCTGTGGGATTCGTTCTCGCGCCACGAGATGGACTTGTACGTGAGGCATCCGGAGCCGCCGCGAATGGCGGCCTAGCCGCGCCTGCCAGGCTCGCGCGCGCGACGGTCGCTCCCCCTCGGCGACCCAACCCGCCCACGGCGCCGCGCTCCGCCCGGTGAGCCGCACATGATGGCTCGCGCTCGGCGATCCCGACGAGATCGCGAGGGCGACTCCCCCGCTGAGCGCTGGCCCGAGCAGGTCGCGGCGCGGCTGCGAGCGCTCGGCGCTCGCCCCGGATGGGCTTCACCGGGGGCCGTCGGCCCACACGGCCAGGGCGAAGCACTTGGCGCCCGTGGCGAGCGCCGCCCTCCGGGGCGTCCGGCCGCAACTTTGACCCCGCCAGAACAGGAACGGCGCCCGTCGCTCATCCCAGTCGTTCGCCTCGCCCGTAGAGGAGGCGACACTGGGAACAGATCGCAGGCATCCAACCGGGGGAACTCCATGAGACTCACGCCGCTCCTCCTCACACTCCTGGGCCTCGCCGCCGTCGCGCTGGCCGCGTCTCCCGCAGTCGCGCGCGAGAAGCCCGCGCCACGACCGGCTCGTCCCGTCGTCCCCACCGAGGCTCCGGTGGCGCCGGCGTTCACGCCCGTGCACAAGAGCGAGGCGGAGTGGCGTCGCCTCCTCGGCCCGCAGCGCTTCAACGTGCTGCGCGAGGAGGGCACCGAGATCGCGTTCACCGGAGCGCTCTGGAACGAGCATCGCGCGGGCACCTACCGGTGCGCGGGCTGCGGGCTCACGTTGTTCGCATCCGACACCAAGTTCGATTCCGGGACGGGTTGGCCCAGCTTCTGGCGGCCGGCCTACAAGGGCGTGGTCGCCGAGAACCGCGACAGCACGTTCGGCATGATCCGCGTCGAGGTGGAGTGTGCCCGCTGCGGCGGCCACCTGGGCCATGTGTTCGACGACGGCCCCGCGCCCACCCGCCTGCGCTACTGCATCAACTCCGCGTCGCTGACGTTCGTGCCCGTGCGCTGAGTGCGGCCCTCATGCCGCGGGCGACGGCCCCGGACCCGCAAGGGTCCGGGGTTCGTCTATTCTGCGACCGGACCCCAACCCGGACCGCCCCGTGACCGAGCCCAAGCCGAGCCCGCCCGCCGCCGTCGTCGCCGAACCCGGCTCGCCCGAGCCGCTCGGAGCCACACCGGGGCCCCGCGGCACGAACTTCGCGGTGCATGCGCCCCACGCCGGGCCGGTCACACTCGCGCTCTTCTCCGCGGGTGGGAAGCCAGTCGCGGAGCTGGAGCTCGAACCTGACCGGAATCGAAGCGGTGACACGCGGCACGCATTCGTCCCGGGACTGGGCGCCGGCACCGAGTACGGCTGGCGCGTCGGCCCGTCGAGTTCCCAAGGCGCTCGCGACACGCGCCCGCTGTTGCTCGATCCCTACGCCAAGGGAGTCGCGGGTTCGGAGGCGTGGGCCGACCGCGCCGCGTCCCAGCAGCCGCGTCGCGCCGTGGTGTGCGACCTGGCCGGCTACGACTGGCGGGACGATCACCATCCCGGCACGCCGCTCGAGCGGACCGTCATCTACGAGCTGCACGTGCGCGCGTTCACCGCGCACCCGAGCGCCGGCGTGCAGCACCCGGGCACGTTCGCCGGCCTGGCGCAGCGCGCCGAATGGCTGCGCCGGCTCGGGGTCACCGCCGTGCAGCTCATGCCGGTCACCGAGTTCGACGAAACCGACAATCCCCGCATCAACCCGCTCGATGGCCGTCCGCTCCTGAACGCGTGGGGCTACGCGCCGCTCGCGTTCATGGCGCCGCGCACGGCGTACGCGTCGCGCCGCACCGCGGCCGGCGCGCTGCACGAGTTCCGCGACATGGTGCGCGCCCTTCACGCGGAGGGGCTCGAGGTGCTGCTCGACGTGGTGTTCAACCACACCGGCGAGGGCGGACCCCAGGCGACGCCCCGTTCATGGCGCGGTCTCGATGCCTCGGGCTACTTCCTGCTCGACGAGCGCGGGCGTGACATCGACTACACCGGCACCGGCCAGACGTTCGCGACCGCCCGTCCCGTGGTGACGCGGCTCATCCTCGACGCGCTGCGCTTCTGGGCCGTGGACATGCGCGTGGACGGCTTCCGGTTCGACCTCGCCTCGACGCTCACGCGCGGCGAGCGCGGCGAGCCGCTCGCCGATCCGGCTTTGATCGAGCGCATCGCGCGCGATCCCGCGCTCGCACACTGCAAGCTCATCGCCGAACCGTGGGACATGGGGCTCTACCAGGTCGGGCGCTTTCCGCATCACGGCCGGTTCGCGGAGCTGAACGGCCGCTTCCGCGACGACGTGCGCGACTGGCTTCGCCACCACGCGCCAGGCCCGGGCACGCTTGCTGAATGTCTCGCCGGCTCGCGGGACCTCTATCCGCCGCCGCGCGACGCCGGGCACTCGGTCAACTTCGTCACGTCGCACGATGGCTTCACGCTCGCCGATCTCGTGAGCCACGAACGCAAGCACAACCTCGCGAACGGCGAGGGGAATCACGACGGCACGAACGATCCTCGGAGCTGGAACGGCGGCGCCGAGGGTCCGACCCACGATCCGGAGGTGCGCGCGATGCGCGCGAGACAGGCGCGAAACGCCGCGGCGCTGCTGCTCATCTCGCGCGGCGCCGTGCTGTGGCTGTGGGGCGACGAGTCGCTGCGCTCGCAGGGCGGCAACAACAACGCGTGGTGCCACGACGGCCCCGCCTGGTGGCTCGACTGGAACCCCGCGCCGCACGCGCAGGGGTTCCGCCGCTTCGTGAGCGGCCTGCTCCAGCTTCGGCGCAGCCATGCCGCGCTGGCCGCGTCGCAAGGCGGCGGCCGCATCGAGTTCCTCGGTGCCTCGCTCGGCGCCATCGAATCGCAACGCGGCGGCCACCGGCTGGCCGCCCGCTTCGAGGGCCCGCTCGGGGACGACCTGTTGCTGCTCGTGAACGGCGAGCGGCAGGCGATGCCGTTCCAGCTGGCGGCGCCGCCGGCGGGCCGGGCGTGGCACGGCATCGTCTACACCGCCGCCCCGTCGCCCGGCGACTTCGTGCCGCTCGCGGAATCGCGGGCTTTCGCGGCGGCGTGGACCTCACACTCGAGGCGCGCTCGCTGCGGCTGCTGGCCGCGCGCTAGTCGGCGTCGCCCTGGTGTTCGGGGCGGAGCAGGTCGAACATGGTCTTCACCGGGTTGAAGACCTCGAGCGGCACCTCGACGAAGCGCGTGTGCCAATGCGCCATGCCGCCGTTCCACAGGCCAGGCCGCTCGAGTGCCAGCAGTTCGCGCCCGGCGTGTGACTTGCGCGTCACGATCATTGCGGTCTCGTCCACGAAGCGCGCGAGGTCATGTGGGCGGCCGAGGCGGTCACGCAGCGACACCGCCATGAACACGGGGTTGAAGTGGGTGGCGGTCCGGAAGATCGCCGCCTGCTCGAGCGACGCCAGGTCCACCTGCGCGGACTCCACGATCTGGCGGCCCACGCTGCCGCCTCGGCGCACCCAGAACGGGCCGCCACCGGGCTCGCCCGTGTTCGCCACCATGCCGCATACGCGCACCGGGCGGTCGAGCGCCTCGACGAGCGCGCCCGAGCCGGCGCCGTCGTCGAGCCCGAGCCCGAGCCGCTCGCGGGCGAACGCGCGCGCTCCTTCCATTGCCGCCGACTCCCGGGAGGCGAGGCGCTCGCACCATTCGCGCACGTCGTGCGCCAACTCCGCGGCGAATCCCACGAGCGCGCGGCTCCAACGTTCGCTCGCCGGACGCAGTCGTGAAACGGACACGTTGTCGATGTTCTTCAGGAACACGAGGTCGCCGCCGCACTCGCCCAGGTTCCGGAGCAGCGCGCCATGCCCCGCGGGCCGGAACAGCAGCCGGCCGCTTTCGTCCCGGAACGCGCCCCTGCCGGGATCCCCCGCCAGTGTGTCCGTGGCGGGATGCTGTTCGCTGAACCGCACCTGCCATGCGCCGCCATGCCTCGCGACGAGCTCGGGGAGACGCTCGCCGAGCAGCCGCTCGAAGCCCGCGCGATGTTCGCTCGACACCGTGGCCTCGAGCCGCCGCACGCCGCCGGCGTCGGTGGCGAGCGCACGCGACTCGATCAGGTGCTCCTCGAACGCCGTGTGCACCTCGCCGTGTTCGCGATGGAACGGCAGCAGTCCCTTGGGCGCGCGCGCAGCGTCGAGCCCGTCGCGTTCGAGCAGCGCTTCGAGCAGCGCGCGCCACGGACCCGCCTCGCGGACGCGGTCGAGTTCGAGGTCACGCGCGGCGAGCACACGGCGAATCTCGTCACGGAACGCGAACCTCGGGAGCTCGTCCGAGAATCGCGCGAGTGCGCGCGCCGGCGCCGAGGCGTCGGCACGCACGACGGCCGGCAGCAGCGGGCCCGGGAGCTCCGCGGCCGCCGCCAGGTCCTTGAACATGCGACTCGCCGCGCCCGAGGCCGGCACGAACGAGCTCACGCGCCCCGCGGCCGCGGCCCGTGCGTGCACGTCGAGCAGCGCCTCGATCCGATCGTTCGCCAGGCTCTCGATGCCATCCCCTAGCGTGCAGGGCCGTTCGAGCGCCGTCCACAGCGTGGGCGTCGCGAGCACGGCGAGCTGGCGCTCGGCCTCGGCGAGCGCGATGCCGCGTTCGGCGAGCTGGGCGAGGTCCTGCGGGTCGCGGATCGCGCTCAAGGGGCTCTCCGGTGGCGTCGGGCGAACGGCTCAGGCCTTGCGAAGCTAACCGCGGCGCACGCGACGCGCCAGCATCGCGCCGGCGCCGCGGCGCTACGCCGCTCGCGCCGTGGTGGCTTCCGGCTCGCGCACCACGCGCAGACCCGGCGCCGCCTGCGCCGTCCGGGATCCCGCGATCGCCGCGGCGGCGGCCAGCGCCGTGAGCGCGCGGACTCCCTCGCCACCCGTCGTGCCGCCGAACAGCAACAGCACCACGACCAGCGCGAACACGAGCGAGGCTGCGCGCCAGCGATGGGCTTCCGCGGGGCGCTCGCGCGCGAGCGTCCAGGCCATACGCGCGAGGCCGGCGAGGAACATGAACGCCACGATGCTGGTGCCGAAGTAGAATGGTTCATCGAGGCTCGCGAGCGAGCCGATGCGCAGGCCCACGCCGGTCGGCAGGCTCGCAAGCACCAACGAGAGCGCGCCCACCAGCGCCGTCACACGCCACAGCGCGCGTGCGCCCGGCTCCATGGCACGCCCCGCGCACAGCACGGTGGCGAGCAGCAGCGTCTTTGCGAGCCCGGCCTGGCTCGCCCAGCGCACGTCCACGAGCCGCGAGGCATGTCCGATGGCTTCGATGCCCCGCGTCGCGCACGCCAGCGTGAACGTGGACAGCGCGAGCACCGCGAACGCGAACGATGGCCAGATCGCGTCCGCCGCCAGCGGGTCGCGACGGAGCCTCGCGGCGAGCGCGTAGAAACACGCGCCCGAACTGGCGATCTGATGCAACCAACGCATCGGTTCGGCGTCACCGTCGGCGCGGATCACGTGCAGGAGGGCCAGCACGAATCCCGCCGCGATGTTGCCGTCCATGGACGTCGCCCAGTCGGTCGGAGGGGCGCGGCGCGAACCCACCAGCGCCCAGCCGAGGCAGAGGATGGCCGCGACGTCGAGCCACAGGAGCTCCCCATCCGGACGAAGCGGCCAGCCAGCGTCGAGCACCATCGCGACACCCGGCAGGAGCGCGGGCCAGCACCAGCGACCGCGTGCGACAGGCTCGGGACGCTCGGCACGAAGCGGCGCGGCGGGATCGTACGCCAGCATGGGTTCCCTCGAGGACGCGGCGGGGACGAGGCGGTGTGGCCGCGCGGTCTCGAGGTTTTCGGCGCCGGGCAGGGCCCGCTTGACCTCTGGCGGGACCCGCCCTACAGGCTACGCAGCGCCGCGCGGATGGCGGCGATGGCGAGTGCTCCGTGCCCCGCGGCGACCGGCACGGCTGCGAGCGCCGGTCGCGTCACGTCGCCCGCGGCCCACACCCCTGGAAGCGTCGTCGCGAGGCTGGCGTCCACGCGGATGAATCCCTCCCCGTCCAGGCCCAGCACGTCGGCGCACCACTCCGTGTTGGGCGACACGCCCACCTTCACCACGACTCCCTCGCACGCGAACTCGCGCACGCCCTGCGGCCCGCGCACGCGCACCGCGCTCACGCGCTCGTCCCCGAGCACCGCCACGACGCGCGTCTCGCGGAGCACGAGCGCGCGTCGCTCCGCCGCGAGGCGCTCGCGGAACTCGCGCCTCGCGCGCACCTCGCCACGCACGACCACGGTGATCTCGCCGCCCAGCCCCGCGAGCAGGAGCGCGTTCTCGAACGCCGCATCGCCCCCTCCCACCACCACGACCGGGCGGCCCGCGAGCCGTTCGCGATCGAGCGTCGCCGAGAACGACACACCGCGCCCTTCGAACTCGCGCTCGCCGGGCACGTCCAATCGGCGGCGGCGCGCCCCGGTCGCGACGAGCACGGCACGCGCGCGGATCCGATCGCCTCCCGTGAGCCGGAGCGTCAGGTCCCGGTCCACGGTCAGCCCCTCTGCTCGAATGCCGTAGCGCACGGGGACGCCGGCGCCAGCCAGCTGGCGCGTCATCGCCATGGCGAGCGCGGGGCCGTCCCCCGAGAGCCATCCCACGATCTCGCGCGGCTGGAAGTGCACGTGCGCCAACTGCCCGCCCGGTGCGCCACCGCTCTCCAGCACGATGACGTCCAAGTGCCGCGACCGTGCCCACAGCGCCGCCGACACGCCGGCGGGCCCCGCTCCCACGATGACCAGCTCGCGCTCGGTCGTGCTCACGACGCGCCTATCGCGAGCGCCACTTCCCAGAACGTCTTCGGGGCCGGCGTCGCGAATCCGTGGCGTTCGGCCACGCGCCGCAGGCAGTCGAGACGCTCGGGATTCATGTCCGCGGAGGCATTCCCCGTCTCGCGAAGCCTCACCTCCACGGTGACGCCGGGCACACGCCGAACGCCCGATGCGCCCGCGACGCGCAGCAACAGGTCCCAGTCCTCGCTGTAGCGGAAGCTGGTGTCGAACCCGCCGACCGAGTCGAACACCGACCTCCGGATGCCCACCGCGCTGGGCGGCAGGTAGTCGTGCGAGCGCATGAGCGCGTCATCCCAGTCGCGCGCGAGCGTGCGGCGATCGAACGCCAAGCGCTCGCCGTCGGATCGCAGCTCCTCGCGCACCACGTCGCAGTCGCGCCAGGCGAGGCCCACGCCGGGATCATCGAACGCGCGGGCGAGCCCCTCGAGGTGGTCCGCCCGCCATAGGTCGTCGTCATCGAGGAACGCGAGCACGTCGCCGGTGGCGCCCGCCGCCGCGGCGTTGCCGGCGGCGCCGGCCTGGCCGCAGTCGAGCGGCAGCCAGGTCAGTTCCAGCAACGGCACCCGCTCCGCCACGGCGGCCGAGCGGCCACCCCCGTCGTCGCCGACGCGCACCT
>JAHFBX010000357.1 GCA_023249815.1 Candidatus Eiseniibacteriota bacterium | reverse complement strand
CCTGGCGCACCCTCGCTCCAATTGCGCGGCTTCACGGACTTCGACTACCGGACCAGCGACGGGCCCAACGGTTCCGAGGGATTCAACCTCGGCCAGTTCGTCCTGCACGCGGTGTCTCCGCTCGCACGCAAGGTGAACTACTTCGGTGAGATCACCGTGCTCCCCCGGAGCAACGAGTACACGATCGAGGTCGAACGATCCTTCCTCCGGTACGACTACAACGACGCCTTCAAGCTGTCGCTTGGCCGCTATCACACGCAGGTCGGGTACTGGAACACCGCGTATCACCACGGACTGTGGTTGCAGACCACCGCGAGCCGCCCCGAACAGGTTCGCTTCGGTACCGAGTTCGTCCCGGTTCACTTCGTTGGCGTGCTTGCCGAAGGCAACATCCCGAGTGGCGCGACCGGACTTGGCTATTCTGTCGGGCTCGGCAATGGCCGGTCGGAGATCCTGAGCCGCGCCGGCGACGCGGGCGACCCGAACCCGAACCGCGCGTGGATCGCCCAGCTCGTCGCGAGGCCGGGCCACACCTACGGCTTCGAGGTGGGCGCGTCGGTCTATCGGGACCTCCTCTCCACGACAGGCGGCCCCGGCATCCACGAGTGGATCGCTTCCGGCTTCGCCGTGCTGACACGGGAATCCCCGGAAGTCATGGTGGAAGGCATCACCGTGCGGCACGAGGACGCCTCGGGACTGCACTACGACAGCCATGCGTTCTACGGTCAGCTGGCCTACCGGCTGCCGGGGGCGGCCGCGAAGTTCAAGCCCTATGTCCGCTACGAGCGAATGGAGATCGCGGAAACGGACCCCGTGTTCGCGCTTCCCGACCTCGAGGTGGTGCTCGGCGGCGTACGCGTGGACTTCGTGGAGCTGGCCGCGCTCAAACTGGAATACCGGAACGACCTGACTTCTGGCTCGGGGCGATCCAATACACTGATCGCACAGGCGAGCCTCACGTTTTAGCAAAGGAGCAAGGGATGGATTTGATGAGGGGTGGAGTTCGTCACACGCTGCTCGCACTGGCGACCGCGGCGTGTGCGTTTCTCGCGTCCCCTCCGCCCTGTGTCGCTGCCGAGTCCATGGCGGTCATCGTCCACCCCTCGACGCCGGTCAAGGACCTGACCATGGCGGAGGTGCGCAAGATCTTCCTCGGGGATCGCCAGTACTGGACCGCGGACATGCCGGTTGTGCTCATCGTACGCGCTCCGGTCGCGCCGGAACGTGCGATCGTGCTCAACCGCATCTACAAGATGTCCGAGTCGCAGTTCAAGCAGTACTGGATCGCGCGCATCTTCCGGGCGGAAGCACCGTCCACGCCCAAGGTGGTGTACTCGAACGAGATGGTGAACGAACTCGTGAGCGCCATCCCCGGGGCCATCTCCCTCGTGCGCATGGATGCGGTCGCCCCCAGCGTGAGAGTCGTGCGGATCGACGGGGCGCTGCCCGGCGAGGACGGCTACCCGTTGCGCTGATGGCCGCACTGACCGTTCGGCGACGCCTGATCTACTCGTTTCTCACGATCTTGTCGCTGTTCGCGATCAACCAGGCGATCAACCTGTGGGCGGACTGGGCGCGAAGCCACGCGCTCGCCGAGTTCAACGCCGCGTTGAACCGGCGCATTCGCATCGACGCCGTGCACCGGGAACTCTCGGACCTCCACAAGGAGGTCACGTTACTCGGCGAGGTGCGATTCGAGCCGGGGAGCGCTCCGGACCCGGGATCCCGCGAGCACTTCCGGGACCGTCTGTCCCACATCGCAGCCGAAGTCAAAGCGCTGAGCGCGGAGGACACCACGGGCACGCGGGCCTTGGGCGTCGTCTACGGCCAGCTCTCGGACCTGTGGCTCAAGTTCTACGACTATGTTGGAGTGGAGCCCGCTTGGGCCGTGGCGTTCCTCGCGCGAGCCGATCCGCCGAGCCAGCGACTGCTGGGTGTCATCGTGCCGCGCCTGGAGGTGCTGGGCAACGAAGCCGCCGAACGGGCGCGCAGCCGGTTCGAATCCGTGACGACGCACACCCGCCGCCTGGCACTGCTCATCTTCGTCATCACGGTGACAATCGGCGTCGTGGTCGCGTTCAACCTGTCCCACTACCTCGTCACGCGGCTGACCGAACTGGGAGAGGGCGCGATCCTCATCGGGTCCGACGACCTGACCCATCACATCGAAGAAGAGCCGCTCGACGAACTGGGGCACCTGGCAGAGCAGTTCAACGACATGGCCACCAGCCTCGACGTGGCGCGGACCCGCCTGCGCACGGCCAATGAAGAACTCGCCGAGGTGAACCAGATCCTCTCCCAGCGCATCGAGGCGGAGCTGGCCAAGGTGCGGCTCGCGGCGGTGATCCAGCGGAACCTGTTGCCCAAGGAAGCTCCCGCGATCGCGGGCTACGACTTGGCGGGAGAAACGGTCCCGGCGCAGACGGTGGGCGGCGACTACTACGATTTCATCCCGATGGGCGCGAGCCAGATCGCGTTCTGCCTCGGGGACGTCTCGGGCAAGGGGCTGCCCGCGTCACTGCTGATGGCGAACCTGCAAGCCGCCGTGCGAAGCCAGGTGCTGGCCGAAGCATCGGTCACCGAGTGCCTGAGCCGCACGAACACGCTGCTCTACCGCTCGATGGAAGACGGCAAGTTCGTCACCGCGTTCTTCTGCGTGCTCGATCACGCCGCGAATCGCCTGCGGTTCTCGAACGCCGGCCACAATCCGCCCGTCCTGCTACGCGCGTCCGGCACTCCGGAGCTCCTGGACGTTGGCGGCTTGATCCTCGGGTTCATGGAGCATACGGAGTTCGAGGAAAGGGCCTGCGAGATCCGCCGGGGAGACCTGCTCGTGATCTACTCGGACGGGATCAGCGAATCCGCTAACGCCAACGGCGAGGAGTTCGGCGTGAAAGGCATCGTCGAAGTGGCCCGCCGCGTGCGTCGCAGTACCGCACGCGAGATCCAGGATGCCATCATGCAGGCGGCGACCGCGTTCGCGGGAGATCTGCAGCAGCTGGACGACATGACGATGATCGTGCTCAA
>JAHFBX010000090.1 GCA_023249815.1 Candidatus Eiseniibacteriota bacterium | reverse complement strand
CCGGCGTCGTGCTCTCGCACCAGAAGATCAGCTCGTTGGCGGGCAACCTGAGCGCCACGCTCGAGACCGGCGACGAGTTCGGCGGCAGCCTCGAGAACCTGGGCGACATGGATGCGGGCGGCCCGGGCGTCACGACGCTCGCCGCGGCCGCGTCCGGTGATGGCGACGGCGGTCTGGGCCGCGGCGCCGTCTACCTGCTCCATCTCGGCAGCACGGGCAGCGTCGTGTCGATGAGCAAGATAAGCAACACCACCGGCGGGTTCTCGGCGACGCTCGACAATCTCGACGGGTTCGGATCCTCGGTGGCATTCCTGGGCGACCTCGATGGCGCCGGCCCGAGCGGCGTCACCCTCGCGGTGGGCGCCGGCGGCGACGACGATGGCGGCGGCGACCGCGGTGCGCTGTACATCCTGTTCCTGTCCGGCACGCCCACCACCGATGCACCGTGGGCACCGGGCTCGGGACCGGTGACGGTGATGGGCGCCGCGAAGCCGAACCCGTTCCGACTGTCCACGTCCATCCCCATCCGGCTCAGCCGGGCCGCGCAGGTCGAGCTCGAGATCCGCGACGTGAGCGGGCGGCTCGTGCGCCACTACGCCGCTCTGCTCATGGGAGCGGGCGAACAGAGCGTGCGCTGGGATGGCCGCGATGACGCTGGACGCGATCTGCCCTCCGGCACCTACTTCCTGCACCTCGCCGTCAACGGCCGAACGGTCGCCGGCGGAGGGAAGGCCGTGCTGCTGCGCTAGCGCGGACCCGGGGAGTTCTAAGACAGCGCCCGGGTCCGGTTCGCGGCACCCGGGCGACTCAGAACCGCCACGTGTACTGCAACTTCACGGGAAGCTCGTTCGAGGCGAAGCGCCAGCGCTTGTCGAGGCCGCGCTCGAGCGTGTGGTTGTAGACCACGAACAGGTCCCCCTGCGGCGCGAACGTCCAGCGGAGGCGACTGTTGGAGCCCAGCTCGCGGCTCTGGTTGTCGTACTGCGTGAAGCTCGTGACCTGGAAGTCGGACGACAGGTTGACTGCCACGCGCAGCCCGAACAGCTCCTCCTTGATCTCGACGCGCGCGGGCAGCTCGAAGTTTCCCACTTCCACGACCGTGGTCACCTCGCCGGTGTTCCGTTCGAGACTGCCCTCGAGCGTCAGGAACGACGCGGGGCGGACGCCGAGCCCGGCCTCGAGCGTGGTGAGCTCGCCGTTGTAGTACGAGCCGCTCGTCACCGCGAGCCGCGCGTTCACGCGGCGTTTCACGGCCGAGGTCATGCCGATCAGGTAGCGCGCCCACTCGTAGTCGCCCGCAGGCAGGTCGGCGTTGTCGGCGATCGAGAACGTGTCCGTGGGCCGGTCGCCCTCGGGCTCGATCGCGAACTCGAAGCGGTCGCCGGTGTTGAACAGCACGTCCAACGGGCGCGCCGAGACCTCGTAGCTCGTCCACGTGCTGTTGTCCGGGCGGTTGAACACGCGGAACTTGGTCTCCTGGGAGATCTCGCGGACGCCGGGCCAATTGGGCCGGTGGTTGAACAGCGTGCTCAGGTCCCAGATGTGCACGCCGTTCCGGACCACGAACCCGAGTGACGGGTCGAAGCCATTGCCGAGGCGCGTGGACGAGAAGCTGACGTCCACTTCGTCGTTCGGGAAGTCCAGGGCGAAGCCGTAGGCGCCCTTGTCCCCGCGCAGCCCCTGCCGATCGGTGAGCAGCCCCCACGCCCCGACGAGCAGGTTCTTGTCTTCGAGAAATCCCGACGTCTGGTAAGTGAAGTCCGCACCGCCCATCCAGCTCGACCGCCGCCCGCCCTGGTCGCCGAACGTCGCCAGCATGCCGACCGACGACTCCTCGAACACGTTCTGCTTGACGCGGATCGCGCCCATTGTGGTCTGGGGGATCTGCAGCGTGAGGTCCTCCTCGGGCAGGAACAGGTTGCGGACCCGCCGTGTTCCCACGACGAGCGCTCCCAGGTTCGTGTCCCCGACGCGGCCGGTGACCTTGCCGCCGGCATCGATCGGGACCGCGGCATGGTCCTCCTCGGTGACGCCGAACAGGCCGATCCGCCGGCTGAAGAACGGGATCATGGTCTCCTCGTCGAGACCGAGGCCGAACTCGAAGATGTCGGAGCCCGCGAGGAAGAAGCTGCGCTTCTCGGGGAAGTACACGGGGAAGCGCGTGAGGTTGATCTGCCGGGTCTCCACCTCGGTCTCGGCGAAGTCGGTGTTCACCGTGAGCGAGGCGAGCAGGTTGGGCCCGAGCGACTTCGTGAGATCGAGGCTCACGTCTCCGTCGGTGTCAGTGGACTCACGCGGGTTCGGCCGAGTCGTGCGCCCGACGAGCGCCGGTCGAATGCTGAGTCCGGCGCCCACGTCGAATCGCGGCAGACCCGTGACGATGCCGGACTGGCTCGTCTGGTACACCTCGAAGTCGCGATCCGCGCCCGCCCAGCGGCTCGTCTCGAGCAGCCTCGGCACGTGCCGCTGCACGTTCAGTCCCCACTCCGTGAGCTTGGGGTCGAATCCCAGGCTCTTCGCCGAGATGCGGATCTCGACCGACCAGCCGTGCTCGTCGCGCCAGGTCTTCGCCTCCCAGATCGTGTCCCAATTCGCGTTCACGTCCTCGCCCTGCGCCGTGACGAGGCCGTCGAAGCGCGCGCCGACGGGATTGACCGCGAACACGTAGCCCGAGCGGCCATCCATGAACGTGTCGAGCACCAGCAGCAGGTGGTCCTCGTCGTCCAGAACGGCATCGCGCGCCTTGGAATGCCCCACGATCCCGGCCGGCTCGGGGTCCAGACAGCGCGCGCCGATCACGATCTCCGAGGGGCTCGCGAGCACCTTGACGATGGTGCGCGCCGTCGGGACCTCTCCGACGCGCGGCTCGATCGTCGTCAGCCGGTCCACCGAGTCGGCCAGCGCCGACCATGCCGGATCCGCGAGCCGGCCCGTGAGCGTGAAGCCCGCCGGCAGCACGCCGGCCTTGAGCCGTGGCCGTTCGGCGGGAGGCGCCTCGGTCTCCTGTTCGGGTTCGGGCTCGGGTTCGGCCGCTCGGACCACTCCGAGCGACGGCGCCACGAGCAGCACGGCGAACAGCAGTCGGACGATTGCCTGGGGAACGCGCGTCATGTTCTGCCCTCTGGGGAGGCGGAAGGTTCGGCGGGCCGCGACGGCACGAGCGATCAGATCTGGGTCGCGGCCGCGGCGGAGAGTCTCGGGAGCGGGCTCGCGCCCACCGCGGCGGGCGCCCCTGCGCGGGGATCGCGGCCCGACGGGATCGAGCGGGAACGCTCCCGATCAGTTCCCATCGGACTGGGGAGGTGGCGTGCGGAGCTCGAGTTCGACGAGCTGCAACGCATGCATCCTGGACCAGTCGCTCACTCGTCCCTTGCCGCGACAGTAGACCCTTGTGGACGAGCTCTTCGCGACCGGGTCCAGCACGCCGGTCTGCAGGCAATCCGTGCAATCGCCGGCCGGAACGGTGTGGTTGAACTCCAGCTTCGTGACCTTCGAGCGGGACTCCGCGGCGCCTGGCGCGGCCGCCTGCTCGAACACGCCGCCCATCGCGGGGGCCGCAGGCATGTGCAGGCCGGCCCGGGCGCGCTTCTCGCCGGCGACCCACTGGCCGACATGGCCCACGACCTTGCCCTCCTCGATGTCGTCCACCTTGTCCGCCAGCGCAAACACGGCGCCGGAGCGGTCTTGCGCGTAGTACTTCCAGGACTTCTAGACGAGCGCGCCCTGCTCGTGCACGACGAACTCGACCACCGTGGCCATGGCGCCGGCGATCGGCTCGGGATGGTCACGAACGGTCGCCACGACACGCACCTCGAGCGTGTCCTTCGTCTCGTCGTCGAGCTCGAACCCGGCGTACACCGCGCGCTTGATCAGGCTCCACGGCGCGTACGGGTTGTCCACGACGGGCGAGAGCGCGGCGGGGTCCACGCCGAGCGAGGCGATCGACGACCCCGCGCTCTTCGGACGCGAGGCGCCGAGGCAGGTCGCGAGCACGGCGATTCCAGCGCAGAGTGTCACGGCGACTCGTCGCATCGATCGCGACATCACGGGTTCCCCCTGGGTGGGGTCGGGCAGCCCCGACGCTTGCGGAGACGTCTCGCGTTGCGCGCGACCGATACGCGGCAGGCGGTCACGACGCCGCAATCGGTCGGAGCAAAGTTATCCAGTCCGACCGGTCCCGGCAAGCGCACGACCCCCGTCAGTCGCTCCGAGTCATTGCGCCGGAACCGTCTGCGGGTAGACCTCGCTCACCTGGTAGGCGCGAGCCTCCAGCTTCATCACAGCGCGGCGCGCCTCACGCAGCTCGCGGGCGGTGAGCTTGCGACTCGCGGTGAGCATCAACGTCTCGCCCTCGGGGTCGCCGACGGCGCCGATCTGCACGTTGCCGACACCCGGCGCGTAGTACTTGCGCTGATGTCCGCTGGGATCGAGCGGACTCTTCTCGTCGGTGATGAGCACCTGGTCGAAGCAACCGGCGGGCACGCATGTGGACTGTCCGGCCTGGAAGACCTTGCCCTCGTCGAGGAACGCAATGTCGGGAGAGTAGCCCTGCAGGTAATAGCCTGACCCCGGCTTTGGATCGGCGGGCATCATGGTCCCGGCCAGCGCACCCGCGACGCCCGGGATCCAGGTGCTCGGCGCACCCGTGAACACCCCGTCGGTGTATTCCTCGGGGTACTCGCCCATGCTCCAGACGTTGCCGGCGTCGTCCTGGGCGAAGAACGCCAGCTCGGACTCCACGAGCACGCCCTCGGTGATGTCCTGGTCCCATACCACCACCGTGCGAACGCCAGCGATCTCCTTGGTGACGTCCGTCACGGTGAAGATCACGCGGTGCGGAAGCAGGCCGCCGCCTCGGTTCGCCACGCCGTCGAGCACGAACTGGGTGCCCGGAGTGAGCGGAAGCCAGCGATTGTCGATGCGGGTCGACGAGTGGAAGCGAGTGAGGTCGAATGGCGCGAACGGCGGGGGGATCTGGGTGTCGGCCGCCGTGGGCGCCGTTCCGGTGCGCGACACCGCGGCGAAGGGATCGGCCGCGGGGGCCAGCGGGGACTTGGCGACTCTGCCGCAGCCGGTGGCCAGCGCGCAGGCGATCGTGATCGCAGCAACGGGCAAGCCGGTACGAACGAGCGTTCGCATGGTGGATACCTCGCGACGGCGGAAGCCGTCGAAACGCGCGTCCTTGCTCCTGTCGGCCGCCTCACGCTTCGGCGAGGGGCGATCATCCGCTCAAGGATAGCGGACGTCGAACGCATGCCTCCAGCGGAAACTCGCGCGTTCCTTTCCGGAGAACTCCCGACGGCCCCGCGTCACCCCCAATTCACATTCACGCGATCCGCATGCGCTTGTCGGCGCCCGACGCGACGCGTACGCTTGTTCAGGCTCACGACATGCGCGACACGTCGCGCGACCCCGCCATGGCGCACGCGTTGCGCCCTTCCGGAGGATGACGAATGAGGTTTCGTGTCACGGTACTCGTCGCGCTGGGGCTGTTCGCCGCGGTGCCCGCGCTCGCCGCGACGGACCCGGGCAGGGTCACGTTCCGCGGCTCGTCTGGATTCACCACGTTCGCGCTCACGCGCGTCAACGACGACATCAGAGCCACGCGTGAGGCGTTCCTTTCCGACACTCTCGTCCAGGACACGCGGTGGGGGCCGTTCGGGGGGTCGCCGAACTTCCGGATCGAGATGGACATCCAGCTCACGAAGATCTTCTCAGCGGGGCTCGGGGTGAGTTCCCAGGCCGGATCCGTGCGGCACGAGGCGCTGCGCGTGTTCAGCGTGGATCCCCAGACCGGCGAGGACGCCGAGATCGAGAGCTTCGAACAGGAACCGCGCTTCGAGGCGTGGGACGTGGTGGGATCGCTCGGGCTCTGGGTGCCTTCGGCGCCGGGACTCAACTTCGGCGTTCAGCTCGGTTACGTGCGGGGCACGTATCGAACCGAGCAGACGCACCTGATCGACACGTTCACCCAGCTTCCATCCATGGAGATCGCGACCGGCGAGTGGAGGGGAAGCGGCGTCGTCCTCGGGGCGTTCACAGCATACGAGCGCCCGGTGACGGCGGACCTGTCCGTGTACACCCGAATCGGCTACCGCTACCGCCGCATCGGCCGGCTCGACGGCCTGCTGACGGTCACCACCTGGGGTGACCAGGGGAACTCGCGGGAGTGGGAGTCCGGACCGCTCTCGGACGCGAACGGTCACGCGATGCCGTTGGACATCAGCGGGTCCTACTTCGACCTCGGCCTGACGCTCGGATTCGGCGGCGCGGACTGATCTGAGCGCAGGGCTCGCCGACCGCTTGGCCATCGGCCTCCGTCGGGAGAACATCAGACCCGGGCAGCGTCGCGAGGCGTCGCGCGTACCTCGCTTCCATCACGTGACGAAGGCGTCCCTCACGTCCGTGGATTCCGCTGGATTCGAGACACCCGAGAGCTTTGGTGAGACTGCGCTTGAGTTCGGTAGTGGTCGCACATCATGTGCGGTTTTTGGGTCCGAAGGGTACCGCTCCCAGAATTGCCATGACTTTCATAACGAGAGCGCCTTAGCATTAGCTCAGTCAGTAACCCCACTCTCTCCAGTCAGCCGCGATCGAATCGACCCCGCGCCACCGCGTCCTCTGAGGATCGCGTTTGTTCGGATTTCGGGGTCGAGACCCTCCGCTTCGAGCCGGAGGTCATGTCCTGTTCCGGACACGACCCGCTCGGGGAGTTGGGCCCGGCCATCGGTGTGAGTGTGGTCCACCGACTGTGTTCGACTCGCCGCTTCGCCGTCCCGGGAGCGTGGGTTCAAGCCGTCAGCCCGTCCGGAGGTCTCCCGCCATGATCGGTTCTGTCGTCTCGTCGAGCCTGAGGCTCCGCGCCCTCGTCGTCGTCATCACGGTGGTCGTGATGGCGATCGGGGTCGCGTCGCTTCGGAAGATGCCCGTGGATGTGTACCCCGAGATCATGCCCGTCACCGTCACGGTGCAGACCGAGGCGCTCGGTCTCTCGGCCGCCGAGGTGGAGCAGCTGATCACCGTGCCCATCGAAGCCGACCTGCTCACGGGTACGCCGTGGGTGGAGGTGATGCGGTCGGAGTCGGTGCCCGGCCTGTCGAACATCGAGCTGGTCTTCAAACAGGGCACCAGCCCGATGCACGCCCGGCAGGTCGTGCAGGAACGGCTCACGCAGGCGCACGCGCTCCCGAACGTGTCGAAGCCTCCGCGCATGCTGCAGCCGCTGTCGTCCACGAACCGCGTCATGCTCGTGGGGCTCTCCTCGAAGAGCCAGTCGCTCATCGACATGAGCGTGCTCGCGCGCTGGACGATCCGGCCGCGACTGCTCGGCATCCCCGGCGTCGCGAACGTGGCCGTGTGGGGCCTGCGCGAGCGCCAGCTCCAGGTACAGGTCGATCCCAAGCGTCTGCGTGACTCGAAGGTCTCCCTGCTTCAGGTCGTGAAGACGGCGGGCAACTCGCTGTGGTATTCGCCCCTGAGCTTCCTCGAGGCTTCCGTTGCGGGAACCGGCGGGTTCATCGAGACGCCGAACCAGCGCATCGGCGTGCGCCACGTGCTGCCCATCACCAAGGCCAGTGACTTGGCGAAGGTGTAGGTCGAGGACTCGCACCTGCGACTCGAGCAGGTGGCGAACGTGGTCGAGGATCACCAGCCGTTGATCGGCGACGGCCTGAATGGTGGCGGCTCGGGTCTCATGCTGGTCGTGGAGAAGCTTCCGGGCGCCAACACGCTCAAGGTGTCGGAAGACGTGCTCGCCGCGCTCGAACAGCTGAAGCCTGGTTTGGGTGGCGTGCAATTCGACACGCGCGTCTACCATCCCGCGAGCTACATCCGCTCGGCCATCAGTAACGTCTCGAGCGCGCTGCTCATCGCCCTGGCGCTCGCCGCGCTGCTGCTGCTGATCGTGTTCTCGAACTGGCGCGCCGCGCTCGTTGGCTTGGTCACGATCCCCGTCGCGCTCATGGCTGCGGTGATGGTGATGTTCTACTCGGGCACGACGGTGAACGTCATGCTGGTCGCGGGCCTCGTCGTGGCGCTCGGCATCGTCATCGACGACGTGATCGTGTTCGCGAAGGGTGTGCTTCGCCGGCTCAAGGACGACGGCGTCGGGTCGACGGGCCGAGCGATCCTCGAGGCCTCGGCCGAGGTGCGGCGCTCGATGATGTTCGCGACGGTGGTCGTGCTGCTCGCGGGCGTTCCGTTCCTGTTCGTGTCCGGCGAGCCCGGCGCGTTCATGAAGCCCATGATCCAGGCCTACGTGCTCGCGGTGCTGGCCTCCATGGTCGTGGCGGCGACATTCGCCCCGGCCCTGTTCATGCTCCTATTCGGCCGCACGGCCGAGTCCAAGGGCGAGTCCGCGTTCACGTCCTGGGTGCGCAACGCGGCCGCCGGCTTCTCGCCCGGCCTGTCACGCGCGGCCGCCGGCGTCGCGGTCCTGCTCACGCTCGTCGCGCTCGTGGTGCTGCCGCGACTCGACGTGCCGACCGCGCCCACGTTCAAGGAGCACGACATCCTCGTGCACTGGGACGCGCAGCCCGGCACCTCTCGCGCGGAGATGAACCGGCTCATGGAGCGTGCCGCCACCGAGATCCGCGCGGTTCCCGGCGTGCGGAACGTCGGCGGGCACGTCGGCCGCGCCATCCTCGCGGACCAGGTCGTCGGCATGAGCTGCGCCGAGCTGTGGGCCAACGTGGACCCGAAGGCCAACTACGACGCCACGGTCGCCAAGCTGAACGAGATCGTCCAAGGCTATCCGGGCATCGACGGTGACGTCCTGACCTACCTGAGCTCGCGCTTCGGCGAGGTGCTCTCCAAGGTGGACGAACCCATCCGCGTGCGCATGTACGGCCAGCGCCAGGACGTGCTCGAGCAGGAGGCCGCGAAGCTGAGCGAGTCCCTCGCCGGCATCAGCGGCATCGAGAACGCGCGCGTGCACCTCGAGAGCACGGAGCCCGTTGTCGAGATCGAGGTCAAGCTCAATGCCGCCGAGCGCTATGGCGTGAAGCCCGGTGACGTTCGTCGCGCCGCCGCCGCGCTGCTCGCGGGCATCGAGGTGGGCAACCTGTTCGAGGAACAGAAGCTGTTCGAAGTCGTGGTGTGGGGCGTGCCCGGCGTGCGACACAGCCTCGCCTCGGTGCAGGATCTGCTCGTGGACGCGCCGGGTGGCGGTCATGTGCGGCTCGGCGACATCGCCGAGGTGCGCATCGTGCCGGCCCCGAACCTGATCCAGCGCGAGAACGTCGCGCGCTTCGTGGACGTGGTTGCCGACGTGCGGGGCCGCCCGGTCCAGGCCGTCGCCGCCGACGTGAGCGCCAAGTTGCGTGGCTCGGCGTTCCCGCTCGAGTACCGCGCCGAACTGCTCGGTGGCTTCGCGGCCCAGGAGACCGCCCGGATGCGGGTCCTGTGGGTGGCGCTCGGTTGCGCGATCGGCATCCTGTTCGTGTTCCAGGCCGCGTTCGCGAG
>JAHFBX010000089.1 GCA_023249815.1 Candidatus Eiseniibacteriota bacterium | reverse complement strand
GTGCCCCACGACGCGTTCGGCGGCTGCACACCCAGCCCGAGGAAGCTCAGGAACGCTTCTTGCAAAATCACCGCGGGCACCGTGAGCGTCGTGTACACGATCACCGGCCCGAGCGTGTTGGGCACGATGTGGCGGAACACGATGGCGAGGTCGGACGCTCCGAGCGCGCGCGCGGCCTCCACGAACGTCTGGTTCTTGAGCGACAACACCTGGCCGCGCACGATGCGCGCCATGGTGAGCCACTGGACGAGCCCGAGCGCCACGAACAGCATGAGCAGGCTCTTCGAGAAGAACACGAGCAGCAGGATGACGAGGAAGATGTAGGGGAGCGCGTAGAGCACGTCCACGACGCGCATAATGTAGTCGTCGGTGCGGCCACCCACGTAGCCCGCGACCGCGCCCCACGTGACGCCGATCAGCAGCGACACGAGCGTGCCCACGAGGCCCACGAGCAGCGAGATGCGTCCGCCGTGGAGCACGCGCGCGAACAGGTCACGGCCCAGCTCGTCGGTGCCGAACCAGTGCGCGAGCGACGGGCCGGTGGAGCCCTTCGCGAGATCCTGCAGCGTCGGGTCGGGGAGCCACGGGATCCACGGCGCGAACGTGGCGAGCGTGCTCATCACGAGCAGGAACACGCCGGCCGCCACCGCCATGCGATTGCGGCGCAGGCGCAGCCACGCGTCGCTCCACAGGCTCCGATGCGGCGCCGCGCTCGCCTCGGGAGCAAGCACGGTCACGGGCGGGCGCAGGCCGATGCTCACGCCAGCTCCACGCGCGGGTCGAGCCAGCTGTACGCCAGATCCACGAGCAGGTTCAACACGAGGAGGAACGAGGCATAGAACAGCACCACGCCCATTACCAGCGTGTAGTCGCGATTCACCGCGCCGATGACGAGATAGCGCCCAAGCCCGGGGATGGCGAAGATCTGCTCGATCACGATCGAGCCCATGATGACGCGTGCCGCCGCGGGCCCGAGGTAGGACACCACGGGAAGGATGCCGAGCTTCAACGCGTGCTTCAGGACCACGACACGTTCGGCGAGGCCCTTGGCACGCGCCGTGCGGATGTAGTCCTGGCGCAACACCTCGAGCATGCCGGCGCGCGTCAGGCGCGCGATGTACGCCACATAGCTCACGCACAGTGCCAGCACGGGGAGGATGCGCGATTCGGGGCCAATCCACAGCGCCGCCGGAAGCAGCGTGAACGACAGCGCGAACGACAGCACGAGCACTGGCCCGAGCACGAAGTTCGGCACCGAGACGCCAGCGAGCGCCAGCGTCATGGCCGCGAAGTCGGTCGGCTGGTTCTGGCGCACCGCGGCGATGGTGCCAACCGGGACGCCAATCAGGAGCGAGAGCAGCAACGCCCAGCCGCCGAGTTCAGCCGAGACAGAGAAGCCCTGGAGGATGATCTCGCGCACCTGGCGGTCGGGGTACTTGTAGGACGGTCCGAACTCCAGCCGCGCCGCGTTGCCGAGGAACGAGAAGTACTGCGCGTAGAGCGGGCGATCGAGTCCATAGCGATGCAGCAGCTCCTGCTTGGCCTTGGCCGGGATGTCCTTCTCGCTCATGAACGGCCCGCCGGGGGCCAAGCGCATGAGCACGAACGTGAGCGTGGCGATGACGAGCAGCGTTGGCACCATGAGCATGAGACGACGCGCGATGTACGTGGTCACCGCGGCGCCTCGCCCGCGAGTGGCTCGTGCTGCCGCCAGTCGTGGTCGATCCACACGCGCGTGAGCGGGTGGATGTCGAGCGCGTTCAGGTAGAGGCCGCGCACCCACGGCTTCAGGAGCTCGGTGGTGGAGTAGTGGTAGATGGGGAGGTAGGGCGCCTCGTCCACCGCCAGCGACTCGGCCTCCGCCATGATCGCGAACCGGCGCGTCGGATCCAGCGTCTCGCTCGCGCGCTCGATCAGTGCGTCGTAGCGCGCGTTCGACCAGCCGGAGCGATTGTTGCCGTCGCCGCTCGTCAGCATTTGGAGAAATGTGTTGGGGTCCAGGTAGTCGCCGATCCACGATCTCCGCGCGATCTGGTAGTGGAGCGTGGTGGTGGCCTGCAGGTAGGAGCCCCACTCCTGGTTCGACAGCTCGACGTCGATCCCCAGCTCGCGCTTCCACATCGCCTGGATGGCCTCGGCGATGCGGCGATGGTCCTCGCTCGTGTTGAACAGGATCGAGACACGCGGAAACCCCTTGCCGCCCGGGTAGCCGGCGCGCGCCATGGCCTTGCGCGCGCGCTCCGGATCGAACCGCACCGGGCTCGGGCCCGCGTAGCCGGTGTAGCCGCTCGGCGTGAGCCGCCCCCACGGGTCACGGCTGCCCTTCAAGAGATCGCGCGCGATGGACTCCCGGTCAATCGACAGGTTGAGCGCGCGTCGCACCCAGACGTTGTCGAGCGGCGGCTGGGTCACATTCACGCTGTAGAAGTAGGTGCCGTGGTAGCGGCCGGTGCGGTAGTCGGCGTACGGCTTCATGTAACCCAGGTACTGGGAGGGAATGTAGCCGCTGGGATTCCAGTCTATGGCGCCGGATTTGTAGAGGTTGGTGGAGGTGTTCAGGTCATCCACCGTGTACGCCACGACCTTCTCGAGTTTGACACTGGCGCGATCCCAGTAGCTCTCCGAGGGCACGAACTCGTAGCGGTCGTTCTGCCGCCAGTAGGTCCAGCGGAACGGGCCGTTGCCCACCAGGTTCTCGGGGAGCGTCCAGCGCACACCGTGCTGCTCGATGACGTGCCGCGGCACCGGCACCAGGATGTAGAAGCTCGTGAGAAACAGGAAGTACGCCGTGGGATGCTCGAGCCTCACGATGAACGTGCTGTCGTCGGGCGCCTCGATTCCCAGCCGGGTGGAGTCGGCGATCACGCCGTCGTGGTAGGCCACGGCGTTCTTCACCGAGTAGAGCGTGCTGGCATTTCGCGCAGCGGTGGCGGGCGCCAGGACGCGCCGCCACGTCCACAGGAAGTCGTTCGACGTGAGCGCCGTGCCGTCCGACCAGCGGAGCCCCGGCCGCAGGTGGAACGTATACGTGAGCCCGTCCGCGCTGCGCTCCCAGCGATACGCCTGGCCCGGTTTCGGCTCGAGCGTCTGCGGGTCGGGCACGGTGAGCCCCTCGAACACCATGCGCGCGAACCGCCCGTCCGGCTGGCCCGCCATGGTGCTCGGGTCGCGCAGTTCGGGTTCGGCGCCCAGGTTGAAGCGGAACACCTGGTCGTGCGCGCGGCGGAGCGAGCCGAAGTAGCGACGGCCGCTGGCTTCCGGTGCGTCCGCGCGGCCGGGCACGCACGACGTGCCGGCGGCGGAGGCCAAGAGGAGTAAGAGCAGAAGTCTCACGCGGCGCACGATAGCAGAGCGACACGCCACTCCCGTGCCGTCGTGATGGGCGGGGTGATCCGCCGGCCCCGCGCGCCGCAGAAGCTTCAGTCAAGCCCGCGTGACGTCCGCCGATAACTCTCTTCGAAGTGCGGTCCCACGGGTCGCGGTCGACTCCGAGGCCCGGATCCCACACGACGAGGGTGACGTGTCCGATTCCACGCAGCCATCCATGCATGAGATCCTCGACGCGCTCGAGCGGCTCGCCGAACGCGTCGCCGCCGGCTCCAGTTCGCGCCTCGACGGCTTCGTGTCGCTGAGCATGCGGCGGGCCTGCGAGGAGCTGCGGCGGTTCGTGCCCGGCCTGGACGTGCCGCCCGACGCCGAGGGCGCGCGCTACCTGGCCCGCGCCGGTCATGCCGCGCTCGAGGACGGCAACGCTCGCGAGGCGCTGGCCCGCGCGCTGCGTGGCATGTCGCTGGCGCCGCACCACCCGGGGCTTCACTACCTCGCCGCCTCCGCCTGCTTCGAGTTCGGCGCCGGCGAGGACGCGATGCGCCTGCTCCGCCACACGCTGTGGATCCACCCCGGACACCGCCCGGCGCGCCGGGATCTCTCGGCGCTGAACCTCTACCTCCGCGACCGCTGGGAAGGGCCGGGGGAGATGAGCGCGGACGAGAGCTACGACGCGGTGCAGGCGGCGCCCGCCGAATCCGACCTGGCGTTCGACCTCACGAATGAGGAGTTGGACTTCCCCGCGCCGCCCAATCGTGACGAGTACGATCCTCCGCTCACGGACGAGGGTGAGGACCGGGCCGCTTGAAGTTGTTGGTCGTCACTCGCGGGCTCGAGCCCTCGACGCTCGACCCTGCCGCCGCATGGGTGCACGACATGGTGGGCGGTCTCCTGGGTCGCGGCCATCGCGTCACCGTGCTGTGCAACGCGCTGGACGCCTCGGAGCACTCGACGCCCGACCCCAAGGGCGTGGACGTCAGGCGCCCCGCACCGGAGGAGTTCGCCGTAGCGCTCCATCAAGCGCTCGGGAACGAACCCGACGTGGTCCACCTCGCCGCACCTGGCGCGCTCTCGGCCGCGAACGTGCGGGCATTGGAGTCAGCGCCACTGCTGCTCGATCTACTCGACTGGTCGCCGCTCTGCCCCGCGACGGACCTGTTGCGACGGCCGCACATCGAGCGGTGCGAGCAACATCATCCGGTGGCACCCTGCCACGACTGCATGGGCGCCGTGCGGACCACGGCGTTCGAGCCGCTCATGGCGCTCGCGCGCGCCGGCCATCACCTGCTCGCTCGCACCGCGTATGCGCGCGACCGCATCACGCTGGCACTGGGCCGCGGAGTGGCGCTGTTGCCGGTGGGCGTGGACGGCTTGCACTTCTCCACCGTGTCCGCGGCGGCCCAGGCGGCGGACGTTGCGGCGCTCGCCGTCGGGCGAGTGAACCGCCGCGTCGTGCTGCTCGGGCCGCCCACGCCCGCGCGCGGCGGCTACTGCATCTTGAACCTGCTCGTGGCGCTCCACGCGCGTGTGCCCGGGATCGAGTTCGTCGTGGCGGGAACCGATCCCGATGACGCGGATGCAATGGCCATCCTGCGCGCCGAAGCGCGCGAGCTCGGGCTCGCGAGCCAGCTCCGGCTGATCCCGCGCGTCTCACGATTCGACATGCCGGCGCTGCTCGCGGCGTGCGATGTGGGACTGGCGCTCGGGCCCGCCCCCGACCCGGTCGGGCTGCCCATCGTGCAGGCGCTCGCCGTGGGCCTGCCGGTCGTGGCCGAACCGGTCGGCGGGGCCGCCGAGCTGTTGCTCCACGGCGAGGCGGGCGTGCTCGTCGGTTCCGAGCCCGTGGGACCGTTCGCCGACCAGGTTGCGGAGCTTCTCGCTGACGCGGACCGTCGCCGCGCCTACCGCGAACGCGGCCGGCTCAAGGCGCTCGAGTGCCACGACCTGGAGCGCTCGCTCTACGACATCGAAGCGTTCTACCAACGCGTGAGAATCCCGCGCGCGCGCCGTGTGCTAGGCGCGTCCGAGCCGCCTTGGCGCCTGGCGGCGTGATTGCGAGCCGGCTTCGGCCGGCGCCCGGTGTTCTGTGTGCTGATCATTGACACCCGCGGGCCTGCGCCTTCACGTCCGTCGGCCCAGACGGTACGCTGCGCCGATCATGTCCCTACCAACCGACCTGCCGATCGTCGAAGCCGACCTCCCCGCGCTCCGCGAGAGCCTGCGCGCCGCCATTGAATTGCTCGAACGCGTCGCGGCTGACCGCGCTCTGATGGGTGCGCTGGACTCACTGGAACGCCGTCGGCTGCTGCAGGCCGCCGGAGCGGTGTTCCACCCGGATCCCGCCGGACGGCGCCGGCTCGTCAAGACCATCCAGCGGCTTCGCCGCGCTGAACGCACGCAACGCGATCGCGAGGTCCTGGCCGACACCGGCATTCGTGCGCTTCGGCGACAGACCGTGTTCACCACGCCCGCGGCGTTCGCGCCCAAGGGATTCATCGCACGCGACGTGGCGCCGGCGGAGGAGGGCGGCGAGTCCGATGCTGGCTCGGTGAATAGCGCAGCGGGTCCCAAGGCCGCGAACGGCTCCTCAAAGTCCGCGTCGGTCGAGCCGCGCGCCTGCTATATCTGCAAGACGATCACGCCCGAGGTGCACACGTTCTACGATCGCCTGTGCCCGTCGTGCGGCGAATTCAACCTGGCCAAGCGCACCGAGCTCGCCGACCTGAGCGGCCGCGTCGCACTGCTGACGGGTGGTCGCGTCAAGATCGGCTACCAGGCGGGATTGAAGTTCCTGCGCTCCGGCGCGCGGCTCATCGTGACCACGCGATTCCCGCACGACTCGGCAGCGCGCTACGCGCGTGAGCCCGACTTCGAAGTGTGGGGCGATCGGCTCGAGGTGTTCGGTTTGGACCTGCGGCACACGCCGAGCGTCGAGGCGTTCTGCCATCACCTGAACGCCACGCGCCACCGACTCGACTACATCATCAACAACGCCTGTCAAACCGTGCGGCGCCCGCCCGACTACTACACCCACATGATGCAGCGAGAGACCGCCGCGCTGCGCGTCATGCCCGAACGTGAACGGCGCTTGCTGGGCGCCTACGAGGGCCTGCGCGGTTACCACCTGCTGCCCGAAGGCCCCGCGAATGAGTCGCGTGATGCGGTCGAGGCGACAGTGGCGCGGCTCGCGAACTCGGGCGCCACGCCGGAGGAGCGCGTCGGCGCGCTGGCCGGCCTCACGCACGCGGCGCACCTGTCGCAGGTGCCGTTGTTGCCGGACGAGGCGCGGGCGCAGCGCGACCTGTTCCCCGAGGGCCGGCTCGACCAGGACCTGCAGCAGGTGGACCTGCGCGGCCACAACTCGTGGCGCATGCTGCTCGCCGAGGTGCCCACCGTGGAGTTGCTCGAGGTGCAGCTCGTCAACGCCATCGCGCCGTTCGTGCTGAACGCGCGGCTCAAGCCGCTCATGCTCAAGACCCCCGAGCGCGACAAGCACATCGTGAACGTGAGCGCCATGGAGGGGCAGTTCTACAAGAGCTTCAAGACCACGCGACACCCGCACACGAACATGGCCAAGGCCGCGCTCAACATGATGACGCGCACCGCGGCCACGGACTACCTCCAGGACGGCATCCACATGAACAGCGTGGACACCGGCTGGGTCACGGACGAGGACCCGGCGGAGATCGCGGCGAGGAAGACCGAGGAGCAGGGCTTCCACCCGCCGCTCGACATCGTGGACGGCGGCGCGCGCATCGTGGATCCCATCATCAGCGGCATGAACACCGGCCAGCACGTGTGGGGGCAGTTCTTGAAGGACTACCGGCCGACGGATTGGTAGGGAGCGGGACTGGCCACGGGCTTCGTGCCTGTCGGCTAGCAGCTCGACCATTGACGGAGGGCCAATGGCTCGCTCTCGGGCACAGCCACTCATCGTGATGCTCGCGCTTGTTTCCACCCCCGCCAGCGCAGAGTGGGTCACGCTGTGCCCAGGGATGGAGTACGCGTGCTTTGACGCGTGCTCGAGATCCATCCGCGACGATTCCAGAATCACGGTCGTGCGCGTCGATACGCACGTCGTCACGCTCCAGCTGCTCGCCGTCTCTGACCTGGGAATCACGACTCCCATGCGGGCCGAGGACTGGGCAGAACGCTACAACCTCGCCCTCGTGATCAACGCCGGGATGTTTGGCGCCGACTGGCGAACGCACCTTGGATACCTGAAGGTCAGCGACACTCACACGAACAGTCGCAACGTGCGCCAAACCTACAAGAGCGTGCTCGCCTTTGGCCCACAGAAGGGTGGCCTTGCACCTGCCGTATTGCGTGATCTGGAAACCGAATCGATCGGCAATCTCAGCAACCAATACGAGACTGTTGTCCAGAATCTCCGAATGATCCGCTCGCCCGGCCGGGTGGTGTGGGCGCGATCTCAGCGGAAGTGGAGCGAGGCGGCGCTGGGAATGGACGCGTCCGGCAGACTGTTGTTCATCTTCTGCCGATCGCCGTACTCGATGCATGAGTTCAGTGCCTGCCTGCTGGGTCTGCCACTGAACCTGGTCGCGGCGCAGCACCTGGAAGGCGGAGGCGATGCCACGATGGTCATCCGTACTTCGAAGCTGAGTGCGACGCTCGTGGGCAGCTACGAAACGGGCGCCAATGATGGATCGTCGCGGCCCTACGAGAACATTCGGCGGGGCTTCCCACTGCCGAACGTTCTGGCCGTCATCTCGAGGGACGGGTGCGCTTCAACGCGTGGTCCCGCCGACCAGCGATAGGGGGGCTCGCCTAGCGGGGACGGTTCATGAGCTGCTGCTGCGAACACGCCCTGACCGCACCATCCGGCGTCGCGGTGCCCCACGCGTTCCACCCCGCTCAAGTTCTCCCGCGTTCATGACGATGAGCCCGGTGCCCTCCCCGGGCGCGGCCGCCGCTGGAGATCGGCATTGGAGACATTCTCCGACTGGGATCGCCTCGACTGCGCGGCCTATCACGCCTCCATGATCCGCTCCGTGCGCACGGTCGGATGGAGGGCGGCGGTGGTCGGCGCGCTGCTCGTGGCGTTCGCGCTCGTCAGCTCAACACCATTACTCGCGGTTCCCGGCGCGGTCCTTGTCGCTGCCGGTGGCTGGAACTTCATGCGTCCGTCGGTCTCCGGGCTCATCGTGGACGGCACGACGATGGTCCTCATCGGCGTCGGCTTGTGCGCGTGGCGGCTGTGGCTCGCGGACGACGCTTCGCTCCGTGTCGGCAAGGAGGTGCTCGCCGGGCTCATCATGACCTGGCGAGGCATCGTTCGCCTCCGCACATGCTGGGAAGGGCGACAGATTGTCCACGACGCGCCCATGATCGCACGTGTGCTCTGGCTGGCCCTTGTGGTCGGCAAGCGCGACGCGAAGCACGATGAGACCGTTGTGGAATTCGCGACGAACACTCGCTACAAGCATCGGAATCGCGTCGGCCTCTTCGCCGAAGGCGCGGTCGTGCTCCTTGAACAAGACGTCGTGCGCATCGAGAAGCGGGCGGACATCAGTATCGAACCGCACGGCTCCACGTGGCTCGATCGGAAGGTAAAGGTGATTGCCCAAATGAGCGGCCTGGAGCGGAAGGGCACCATGACCCGCGAGCACCTCGAGCGCTTCGAGCGCTGGAAACTCGGAATGGCCCCCGCGACGTCGATTGCCGCGTAGCGCGGGGGGCTCGCGAGCTGGCCGCCCCAGATCTGGACTACCGCCCAGGACCCAGCGTCCACGCCGAGCCACCGCCGCACCGGCGGTGGCTCGGCGATCACCATCACATCAGCAGCTCGACCGACCGCCGAATGGGGTCTTGACTGTTGTTGCCCGCGCCTGAACGGCATCGCGCCCATCGATTCATGGCAAGCCTCAGTGCACGCCCCACGCGTAGCCCACCTCGAACTCCCACTCGTCCATGCGCAGCTCGATCCGCTGCTGTCTCGGAGCTTCGAGCACGTTCGGACCGCTCACCGTGTGCGAGAACGCGCGCATCACCGCGAAGCTCACGGCGCGATCGCCGGCGCCCAGGGCGCTCGCATAGCCGCGGTCCGACAGATTGCCGGGATCGCTCGACATCGCACCGAATGCCGCCAGACCCCGGGCCGCGAACAGCTGATAA
>JAHFBX010000088.1 GCA_023249815.1 Candidatus Eiseniibacteriota bacterium | reverse complement strand
TCACGAGCCTGGTGGAGGCCGCCGATCGCGTGGACTCCACCGTGGGGCTACAGATGGCGTACTTGAAGGCCTGGTCGGCACGCTCGGCGCAACCGCTGCGGCTACGCGTGCCCGAACTCCTCCCCGGCGAGGGCTCCGCGTCATGCCTGGACGCGATCGAGGCTGCGGAGCGGTTCGAGGCCGACGTGGCCTACCTGGATCCGCCCTACAACCAGCACAGCTACCTCGGGAACTACCACGTCTGGGAGACGCTCGTGCGCGGGGACCAGCCCGAGGTCTACGGCGTGGCGTGCAAGCGCGCCGACGTGCGCGAGCGCGGCAGCGCGTTCAACCGCCGCGGCTCGATGGAGCAGGCGTTCGTCCGGGTGCTCGAGCGCGTGCGCGCGCGCCGGCTCGTGGTGTCGTTCAACGACGAAGGCTACCTGTCGCTCGTACGGCTGCGCGAGCTGCTCGCCGCGCGCGGCAGCGTGCGCGAGGTCTCGGTGGAGCACCCGCGCTACATCGGGCATCGACTCGGCGTGTACAACCCGCAGGGCGAGAAGGTCGGAAAGCCGGGGCCGGCAAGGAACCGCGAGCACCTGTTCGTGGTGGAGTGCGCGGGCGTGGCGCTGAGCTGAGCGCCGGTCGCGCGACTGGCTCGATCGGCCGGCTCCGCGAACCTGGTGCGGATGCGAACGGCCGGCCACCCGAAGGCGCCGACCGTTCGTGGATCGCGGTGCGTTTGCGGTGCGAAGCCTACGAACACCCCATCGAGTTCCCGCAATTCAGGCACTTGTAACAGGTGCCGTTGCGGATGGTGATGTGGCCACAGCAGTCGCACGCTGGCGCGTCGCCCAGCAGCTTCTTGTTCTGCACCACGAAGCTCGCGGCACCGGCGTCCTCGGCGTCCACCGCTCGTGACGTCATCGCCATCACCGGCTTGGCGGGCGTGATGCCGACCGATGCGGCCGGCGCGCTGCGGTGCTCCTTGCCGACCGGCATGTCGGTGGCGTGCGGGCGGCGCAGCAACTGCCCCTGCGGTGCCTCGTCAATGACGTGCGCGAGATCGGTGCGGTTCAGGTACTCGTAGCCGAGCACGCGGAACACGTAGTCGATGACGCTCGTGGACACCTTGATGTTGTCGTGTCCCTCGACGCGGCCGTGCGGCTCGAACCGCGTGAAGCAGAACTGGTCCACCAGGTCCTCGAGCGGCACACCGTACTGGAGCCCCATGCTCACCGAGATGGCGAAGCAGTTCATCATGCTGCGGAACGCCGCGCCCTCCTTGTGCATGTCGATGAAGATCTCGCCGAGGCCACCGTCCTCGTATTCGCCGGTGCGCAGGAACACCTTGTGGCCGGCGATGCGCGCCTCCTGGGTGAAGCCATGGCGGCGGCGCGGCAGGCGGCGGCGATGGAGCTTGATCGGCGCGGCGCCCTCGGCGGTGGCCGCCGCGGGCTCTTCGGCCTTCTTCTTGGCGCCCGAGGCGAGCGGCTGCGACAGCTTGCACCCGTCGCGATACAGCGCCACCGCCTTCAAGCCCAACTTCCACGACTCGGCGTAGATCTGCTCGACGTCCTCGACCGTGGCCTCGTTCGGCAGGTTCACGGTCTTGCTGATGGCGCCCGAGATGAACGGCTGCGCCGCGCTCATCATGCGCACATGGCCCATGGGACGGATGAAGCGCGTGCCGTTCGTGCCGCAGCGATTGGCGCAGTCGAACACCGGCAGGTGCTCGGGCTTCAGGCCCGGAGCGCCCTCCACGGTCTGCGTGCCGCACACGAAAAGGTTCGCCTCGTCGATCTGCTTGTCGGTGAAGCCCAAAAACGGCAGCACGTTGAAGCCGGGTTTCTCGCGCTCGGCCATGCTCACGCCGAGGCGCGTGAGCGTGTCGTCCGACAGCATGCCGCGCCCGAACGCCTGGCGGATGTCGAGCACGTTCGGCAACGACTGCTCGATGGCCGTGAGCTCGCTCTCTGTGAAGCCCTTGGTGTGGAGCGACGAGTCATTGATGTGCGGCGCGCCCTGCAGCGTGCCGTAGCCCACCGCGTAGCGGACGATGCGCTCGATCTCCTGCGTGTCGTAGCCGAGGCGCTGGAGCGCCTTCGGCACGGACTGGTTCACGATCTTGAAGTAGCCGCCGCCCGCCAACTTCTTGAACTTGACCAGCGCGAAGTCGGGCTCGACCCCGGTCGTGTCGCAGTCCATGAGCAGGCCGATCGTGCCGGTTGGAGCGAGCACCGTGGCCTGCGCGTTGCGGTAGCCGTGCAGGCCGCCGAACGCCATGGCGCGATCCCACGCTTCGATCGCCGCCGCCCGCATCTCTCGTGGCGCCAGCGTCGGATCGATGGCGCGCGCCGCTTCGCGGTGCTGGCGCATGACGCCGAGCATGCTGTCGCGGTTCTGCTCGAACCCGCGGAACGGGCCCTTGCTCGCCGCCATCTCGGCCGAGAGCGCGTACGCCTCGCCGGTCATGATGGCGGTGACACACGCCGCGTACGTGCGCGCCGCGTCACTGTCGTAGGGCAGCCCCTCGATCATGAGCAGCGTGCCGAGGTTGGCGTAGCCCAGTCCCAGCGGGCGGTAGTCGTCGGAGTTCCGCGCGATGCGCTCGGTCGGGTACGACGCGAACGACACCAGGATCTCCTGCGCCAGGAAGAACACGCGGTTCGCGTGCCGGTAGCCCTCGATGTCGAACGAGCCGTCGTCGCGGCGGAACTTCATGAGGTTGATGGACGCCAGGTTGCACGCGGTGTCGTCGAGGAACGCGAACTCGGAGCAGGGATTTGTCGCGTGGATGCGGTCCGTGCTCTTGCACGTGTGCCACTTCTGGAGGGTGTCGTCGAACTGCACGCCGGGATCGGAGCACGCCCACGCCGCGTCGGCGATGTCGTGCCACAACTTGCGCGCCTGGAACGTCTCGTACACCTCGCCACTCGTGCGCAGCTTCGTCTGCCAGGAGCCGTCCTTCTCGACCGCGTTCATGAACGAGTCGGGCACGCGCACCGAGTTGTTCGAGTTCTGCCCGGCCACGGTGGCGTACGCCTCGCCGTTGAAGTCTGACGAGTAGCCTGCCGAGACGAGCGCCGCGACCTTGCGCTCCTCGCGCACCTTCCAGTGGATGAAGTCGACGATCTCGGGGTGGTCCATGTCGAGCACCACCATCTTCGCGGCGCGCCGCGTCGTGCCGCCCGACTTGGTGGCGCCGGCGCCGCGATCGAGCACCTCGAGGAAGCTCATGAGTCCGGACGACGTGCCGCCGCCCGACAATTTCTCCATGCGGCCGCGAAGCTTCGAGAAGTTCGTCCCGGTGCCCGAGCCGTACTTGAAGACGCGTGCCTCGTTCTTCACGAGCTCGAAAATACTCATGAGGTCGTCGGTGACGGACTGGATGAAGCACGCCGAAACCTGCGGTCGCGAGTAGGAGTCGCGCGTGCCCCGCACGGTGTTCGTGGCAAGGTCCACGGCGTAGCTGCCGCCGGAGCCGCCGATGCCATACTCGTGGTAGAGCCCGCAGTTGAACCACACCGGCGAATTGAACGCGCCGATCTGGCGCACGAGCATGTAGGCGAGCTCGGCCTCAAACGCGTCGGCGTCCTCGAGCCCCGCGAAATAGCCGCCCTGGTGCTCGCCGGCGACACGGATGGTGTGCGCGAGCCGGTGTACGACCTGGCGCACGCTGGTCTCGTGACCGGGCGTGCCAGGCACGCCGGCCTTGCGGAAGTACTTGCTCACCACGATGTCGGTGGCGAGCTGGGACCACTCGGCCGGTACTTCGACGCCTTCCATCGCGAACACCGTGGATCCATCCGGGTTCGCGATGACGGTGCGGCGCTGCTCCCACCTCACGTCATCGAACGGGTCTCGGCCCGGCGACGTGAAGCGGCGTGCGATGTGCAACCCGGCCTGTGTGGGGGCGTTGGCTGCGGCGCCTGGGGAGGTGTGCGTCTCCGGGGACAGCGCTTGCGACATGTTGGACCTCCCTGGTCCTTGGAGCGTCGGTAGCGGAACCGATGCTTCGCGAGTGCGTCCTGCCAGGCCGACCTTCGGCGTGAGTGTTCAGCTGCGCAAGGTCGGTCTGGCTGGACTGATCGAATCGGGGGATTGTCGGTGGCTCGTTGGTGCGTCGCCGCGAGTGAGCGAGGAGTCGAGGCGGCCTTCGCGGCGAAGTTGGGTTATCGCACGCCGACGCACACGGCGACAAGGGAGAAATTCTCCGCACAAGTCGCGGTGAATTTTTCGCTGGACAGCGCGCGCGCGCGCGACGCGCGGTCGCGACGACCCTCACGCGCGCGTCAGGGTTTTCTCGACGACCACGGTCCCCAGATCGCGAACGTCATGCCCGGGCGCTGCACGTTCACGAACAGCGTGCTCCCATCGGGAGAGAAACACGCGCCGGCGAGCTCGCGTTTCGCCGGGTGCGCGTTGCGCGCGATGGGGTAGCAGTGTCCGTGCGGCGTGACGCCGACGACGAAATTCTCGCGACGTGCGAGATTGTCCTCGCACACGACGAGATCACCGAACGGCGCCACACACAGATTGTCGGGCCCATCGAGCAGCGTGTGGTCCCCGGGCTCGACGACGAGCGACAACCGCTGCTCCCGCAGCCGGATGCGGAACACCTGTCCGAGCTTCGCGGGCCCGCCGTTCGTGCAGCAGAAATACACGCTGCCGGCGGCATACGCGATGCCCTCGGTGCGTGCGAAGCGCGCGGCGCCGTTCGTGAAACCCTGTGCGCGCGTGGAGCTTGGTGCGGTGCGCTCGCCGATCCCCTCGGCGGTGTGCTCCATGTCCATGTCGGGATCCACGTCGTCGATGCGCACCCAGTCCACCTCGAACGACTCACCGAGGCGGATCGCTCGACGCTCGGCGTGATTGTCCGTCGCGAGTTGAGGGCGCGATTTCACACGCAGCGCCTCGAGCACGCCGCCGCGCGCGTAATCGCCGGCTCGCAGCGCAGATGGCTCCGTGCCGCGCGCGACGACGTCGGGGCGGAAGCGGTAGAGCAGTCCGTCGTCGCGATCCTCCGAGAGGTACGCGATGCCCGTCGCGGGATCCACCGCCACGGCCTCGTGGCGGAACCGTCCCATCGCCTTGAGCGGCACGGGATCCACCAGGCCCTCGCTCCGCGAGTCCACTTCGAAGATGTAGCCGTGGCGCTTCGCCACGTCGGGGGTGCGATCGTCGTTCACCTCGTCCTTCTGGCCAGGGAGCTTCACGTCCTCCTCGGCGGAGAGCCACGAGCCCCACGGCGTCGGTCCTCCCGCGCAATTGCGCAGCGTGCCTGAGAGACTGGCGAACGATTTCACCAGCTTGCGCTCGCGATCCACCCACAACGTCGTGGTGCCGCCGCCGGTGAGCGTGTCGTACGGGCGCGCCCGCGCCGGGTCCACGCCAGGCTTGTTGCCGACGCTCAACTCGTGATTCCGCACGAGGATGGTGACACCGTCGGGCCCCGCGAACGCGGCCATGCCGTCGTGCCAACCGGGCGTGGGTGTGCCGTCGCCGAGCGTGGAGTCGAGCCGCGCTTCGCCGCCGCGATCGGACGCGCTGCCACCCGGCGAGAGCAGGCGATACTGGAATCCCGCGGGCAGATCCAGGAGCCCGGCCAGGTCAGGGATGAGCGGCCCGTAGCCCGCGGCGGCCAATCGCGGGCCGCGCGCGATCGCCGCGAGCGCCTTGTCCACGCCGCCGGGCGTCATGAGGCCCGCCGCGCCCAGCATCGAGCCGCGCAGGAACGTGCGTCGCGACAGGCTCATGGAACCGCGACCATGCCCAGCCGCCAGCGCAGGAACTGGAGCTCGTCGGCCTCGTCCTGCATGGAGCTGTCAACGCCCTTGCCTGCGGTGTGGCCCGTCGACACATCATAGTGGAGCAACACGGGATTCTCGCCGCCCACGGATTGCATGAGCGCCGCCATCTTGCGTGCGTGCAACGGGTCCACCCGGGTGTCGGAGTCGCCGGTCACGAACAGCACGGACGGGTACTTCACGCCGGGCTTCACGCGCTGGTAGGGCGAGTAGCCGCGCAGCCAGTCGAACTGCTCGGCGTTTTCGGCGGAGCCGTACTCGGGCACCCAGAAGCGCGCCACGAGGAAGCGCTGGTAGCGCAGCATGTCCAAGAGCGGCGCGCGGCAGATGACGGCGCCGTAGAGGTCGGGCCGCTGCGTCATGGCGGCGCCCACCAGCAGGCCGCCATTGCTGCCGCCGCGGATCGCGAGGCCCTGGCGCAGGCAGTAGCCGCGTGTCAGCACCCACTGCGTCACGTTCAGGAAGTCGTCGAACGTGTTCTGCTTGTTCGCGAGCATGCCGCCCCTGTGCCACGCGTCGCCGAACTCCGAGCCACCACGCAGGTTGGTGCTCACGTACACGCCGCCCAGCTCCAGCCACGCCGCCACGAATCGCGAGAACGTCGGGCGCACGTTCTGGTTGAAGCCGCCGTAGCCGCTCATGAGCACCTTGTTCGTACCGTCGAACGCCGTGCCCTTCCGCTGCACCACGAAGAACGGCACCTTGGCGCCGTTCGTGCTGCGGATGCTGAAGTGCAGTACTTCGAACGCGTTGGGGTCGAATGGGTCGGACGATCGCCACCACGGCGCGGCGTTGCCGCTGGCAGTGTCGTAGCGGTAGATCGTGGGCGGCCGGTGGAACGACGAGAACGTGAAGAAGCCCTCGCGGCCCTCCCACTCGCCGGCGACCGCGCTCACGCTCCCCAGGTCCGGGAGCGGCACCTCGCCACCCGCGGTGCCGTCGAGCGAGTAGACGCGCAGCCGGCTCGTGACGTCCTTGAGCACTGTCACATAGAGCCGCCCCCCGACCGGCGTGACGTCCTCGATGACGGCGTCCGGCGACTCCGGCACCACCTCTTTCCAGTTGCTCGGCTGCGGCCGGCGCGCATCGGCCACGAACACGCGGCGGTTCGGCGCACGCCAGTTGGTCTCCAGCACCAGCTGGTCGCCCGCCATGTCAAAGCTGAGATTGCACTTGAGCGTGTCCGCCACGGTCACGATCGGCCCGTTCGACTCGAGGTTCTTGAGGTAGAGCCGCGTGTCGTCGCTCGCCGAGCCCCTGGACACCGAGAACAGGAGCCAGCGCCCGTTCGGGCTCATGCGCGCGTTCGGGATCTCCTCGGGTCCCAAGCCCTCGCCGAACACGACCGCGTCCTTCGCCGGGTCGTCGCCCAGGCGATGGAAGTAGATACGCGTGCCCTCCTTGGACCAGCGCCCGTACCAGAAACCCTTGTTCTGGCGGTCGATGCTCACGCCCTGGTAGCGCGCGCGCGGCAGCGGCTCGCCCACATCGGCGCGCTTGTCCACGTCGAAGAGCTTGAGCTCCACCTCGTCCTCGCCGCCCTTGCGGAGGCCGTAGGCCAGGAACTTCCCGTCGCGCGACACGTTGAGCAGCGCCACGCTCGTGTTGCCGTCGGCAGAGAGCGGGTTCGGGTCCACCAGCACCTGGTCGGGCGCGTCCGCGGTCTCGCGCAGCATCAGCGCCGACTGCTGCTGGTTCGCGGCGCGCGCCGTGAAGAACAGCCTCCGGCCACGCACGGTGGGCTGCGTGCGCGTGTCCACCTTGCCGTGGCGCGCGAGCACGGCGAGCACCTCGTCGCGTCCGGGGACCCGCCCCAACTGCGCCTGCGTGAACGACATCTGGGCCTTCTCCCAAGCGTGCGTCTCGGGCGAGTCTTTGTCCTCGAGCCAGCGATAGGGATCCTCGATCGGGACCCCGTGCAGCGTGTCGGTGACCACCGCGACACGCGTGGGCGGCGGCGCGGGCGTGGCCGCGAGCGCGGCGGCGGAGAACACCGTGAGCAGAGCGACGGCGAGCGCGCGGCCTGCGAATCGGGGGGGCATGGGCAGTTCCTTGGGGCAAGATTCCCGGGATCGAGCGGAGAGCGGGCCGCGAGTCTAGCAGTGGCGCGCTCGGGGTTCAGCGAGCGCGGGGACGGGCTCGCGTCGGGTGGTCCCGGGCGCGTGGGCCAGCGGACGCGGGTCAGCCCATCGCGCGGACCTCCACCGGCTGCAGCCGGGTTCGCTCGGCCGCGGCCTGCTGACCGGCGGGTCGATTACCCCGGGCATTGCGGAACGACGTGTCCGCGCTCGGGTTCGCCGGGTCATCCCAGCGGAATCCCCCTCGACGAGCGCTTCCCCGCGCCGATAATTCCTCTAGAATGGCTGCAGCGACCGTCCACCCCTAAGGGCGTGGCGGGTGCCGCGCCTGCCCGCCGCCAAGGATGGTGGACCCGGGGCCGGGCGCGGAGTCCTTCTCTCGGGAGAGATGCCATGAAGCGCGTGACCGTGGATGGGCGGCCGATCGAGACCGACGGCGCCACCATCCTCGATGCCGTGCGGCAGGCCGGCGCGGACGTGCCGACCATCTGCCAGCACGACCGCCTCTCCAATTGCGGCGCCTGCCGCATGTGCCTGGTGCGGGTCGAGGGCCGCGGCACGCCGGTGGCTGCCTGCGTCACCGCGCTGGCCGACGGCATGACCATCGTGACCGAGGACAGGGCCCTCGAGGGCGCGCGCAAGTTCGTGCTCGGCATGCACGCCAACCGCTACCCGGGCGCGGCCGTCGCGGCCGACCCCGAGGCCAGCTTCCACCAGATGCTGGCGAAGTACGGCGTGTCCACGAACGGCCACGTGCCCGATCCGGCGCTCGTGGACGACTCGCACCCCTACCTGCACGTGGACATGAACCAGTGCATCGCGTGCATGCGCTGCGTTCGCGTGTGCGACGAGATCCAGGGCGAATCGGTGTGGAAGGTGGCGAACCGCGGTACGCACACGTGGGTGCATCCCGACGGACCGAGCATGCTGGAGAGCTCGTGCGTGTCGTGCGGCGCGTGCGCCGACGTGTGCCCGACCGGCGCCATCCTCGACCGCAGCGTGCTCGAGAAAGGCCGCCCCACCGAGTGGACCAAGACCGTGTGCAGCTACTGCGGCGTGGGCTGCGAGATCATGGCCGGCGTCAAGGACGGCGAGCTGGTGCAGATCCTGCCGAGCGCCGAGGGCCGCTCGAACTTGGGCCACACCTGCGTCAAGGGCCGCTACGCGTGGGGCTTCGTCCAGAGCGACGCGCGCGCGCGCTACCCGATGATGCGCGACAACGTGCGCAGCGAGTGGAAGCGTGTCACCTGGAACGAGGCGCTGCAGCACATCGCCGACACCATCGGCAACACCGTGAAGCAGCGCGGCGCCGACAAGGTGATGGTGCTCTCGAGCGCGCGCGGCACCAACGAAGAGAACTACGTGGCGCAGAAGTTCGTGCGCGCGGGCCTCTGCACGCACAACATCGATTGCTGCGCGCGCGTGTGCCACGCGCCGACCGCGGCGGCGATGCGTGTCGCGTTCGGCACCGGTGCCGCGACCGGCGCGTTCGAGGACATCGACTACACGCAGACCATCCTGATCTCGGGCAGCAACGCGCTCGAGGCGCACCCGGTCGTGGGCTCGCGGCTCCGGAGGGCCGTGCGGCGTGGCGCCAAGCTGATCGTGATC
>JAHFBX010000356.1 GCA_023249815.1 Candidatus Eiseniibacteriota bacterium | reverse complement strand
CGTGTCTCGCCCGACCCCGTGCAGGGCGCAGGACGCATCACGTTCTCGCTGCCCGAACCCGGACGTGCGCGGCTCTCGGTCTACGACGTGCAGGGCCGCGAGCTCTTCCGGCTCGCCGATGGTGAACACGCCGCTGGCCCGCACGCGGTGGCATTCGCGCCCGCGCGCTCCGGCGTGCGCCCCGGACTGTGCGTGGCCGTCCTGCAGGCCGCAGGACGCACGCTCGTGCAACGCTTCTTCGTGCTCCAGTGAAACGGATCTCCCCTGTGCGTCCTCCCGGGTGGCCGTTCGCCGTGCTGCTCGTGTTCGCGATGCTCCCCGCCTCGGCCCACGCCACGTGTGGCGCGGAAGGCTGTCCGTTCATCCGTGAGGGCATCGGGCCGCGCGCGGGCCGCTTCTCGCTCGGGATGCGCTATCAGGACGTGACGCAGGACGCGCTATGGAACGGCAACACCGAGGCGGACCGCGCCGACATCATCACCGAGGCCGCCGGCCAGCTTGCGACCGGCGAGCACGGCGAGGTGGAGCTCTACACGCGCACACGCTCGTGGGTCGCCGAAGGACGCGCGCGCGTGAATGACAATCTCGAGCTCACCGCATCCGTCCCCTACCTGCAGCGCGAACACCGCCACATGATCGTGCACGGTTTCTTCTTCAACCCGAACTGGGTGGACGAATGGAAGTTCGACGGCTTGGGCGACGCCACCGTGCTCGGCCACTTCCGCGGGCTGCTTCCCGGCGAAGGGCATTCGATCACGGTGCAGGCGGGCGTGAAGCTGCCCACCGGCCGCCGTCACGTTCCTGACGAGGAGCGCATCAACTTGTTCATCCCCTCCACGCTCGAGCCGAGCATTCGCCCGGGCAGCGGTTCCACGGACTGGATCGCGGGGGTCCAGTACGCGCGCCCGCTGCCGTTCCCACGTACGCTTCCACTCACGGCGAGCATGCTGGGAAGGATGAACACGCGCGGCACCGACGACTTCCAGATCGGCGATGAGCTCCAGGCCGGGCTCTCGGGCGGCCACGCGCCGGTGGAATGGCTCACGCTGCTCATGCAGGTGAACTTCTCGGCACACGGCAGCGACAAGTCCGGAGAGGCAGGCGAAGCCGCGCACTCGGGCATGCAGGCGCTCTACCTGACACCCGGAGTGAGCGTGCGCATCGCGCCGGCGCTGTCGATGTACGGATTGTTCCAGGCGCGGGTCTGGGGACACACCGACGACGCGAACGTGGTGGGAAAGCGCCACTTCTTGGTCGGCACGTCGTACACGCTGGGTCGTTGAGCACGCGCGACCTTCTCCCGGCGGAGTAAGGCGCACGGTTGACGCCTCGCGGGCGCGGGTGCCACCTTGCGCGCACGCGGCCGGCATGGATGCCGGCGGCCACGGGGTGACCACCCCGAAACGACGCATGGAGGCGTGACGCTGGACTCTCTCCTGATCCACGGCGGGACGCTCGTCTGCATGGACGCCGCCCGCACCGTGACGCGAGGCGACCTGCTGGTCGCCGGCGGGCGCATCGTGGCGCTCGGCTCGGCCGTGCCCGCGGCACTCGCGGCGCTGCCCGACGGGCGCGCGGCCGAACGTTTCGACGCCAGCGGATCGCTCGTGCTGCCCGGTTTCGTGCACGCGCATCTCCACCTCTGCCAGACACTGTTCCGCGGCCTCGCCGAGCACAGCGACCTGCTGCGCTGGCTGCGCGAGGCGATCTGGCCGCTCGAGGCGGCGCATACCGACGCGTCGCTCGCGGCTTCGGTCAAGCTTGGCGCGTGTGAACTCGTTGCGGGCGGCGTCACATGCGTGAACGACATGGGCACCGTCCACCACTCGGACGCGCTTGGGCAGGCGCTCGCCGAGACCGGCCTCCGCGCCGTGTTCGGGCCCGCGCTCATGGACCAGGGCGACCGCGTGCCGCCGCGGCTCTTGGAAGGTGCGGACAGAGCCCTCGCCTCCGCGCTCGGCGTCGCCGATCGCTGGCACGGCGCGGAGGAAGGCCGCCTGCGCGTGTCGCTGGCGCCCCGCTTCATCTTGTCGTGCAGCGAGGGGCTGTGGCGCGACGTCACCGAGGCGTCGCGCGAGCGGGGCCTGCTCGTGCACACGCATCTTGCCGAGTCGCCCACGGAAGGCGGCGAGGTGAAGGCGGCCGTGGGCAGCCACGCGGCTCCCTACTTCGCGAAACAGGGCGTGCTGTCGCCGCGCTTCGTGGGTGCCCACGGCGTGTGGCTCGACGACGACGAGATCGCGCTCTTCAAACGCGCGAACGCCGCCCTTGTGCATTGCCCGGGCTCGAACCTGAAACTCGGCTCCGGCCTCGCCGACGTGCGCGCGTGGAAGCGCGCGGGCGTACGCCGCGGTCTCGGCTCGGACGGCGGCGCCTGCAACAACCGACTCGACTCGTTCGCCGAGATGGCGCTCGCGGCCGGCCTCGCGCGCGTCGTGCACCGCGACGATCCGCTCAACGCGCAAGACATCGTGGCGCTCGCCACGTGCGATGGCGCCGAGGCGCTCGGGCTGGCGGGCGAGGTGGGCTCGCTCGAAGCGGGCAAGCAGGCCGACGTGGCCGTGGTGCGCATCGACCGGCTGCACCACGCGCCGTTTGCCGAGCGCGACGTGTACACGGCGCTCGTCCACGCCGCGCGGGACACCGACGTCAGGCTCACGGCCGTCCAGGGCCGCGTGCTCTACCGGGACGGCACGCACACCACGCTCGAGCCCGCGCGTTGCGCGGCCGAGGCGGTGAGCGAAGCGCGGACGCTGGCGCAGCGCGCCGGGTTCGCGGGAGCGGCGGCGTGATCGTCGGGCCGTGCACGGTGATCACGGGCGGCGCCGAGCCTCAAGTTCACGAGGGCGCCGCGGTGCGCATCGTGGGCTCGCACATCGCGAACATCGGCGGCGCGGGCGACCTCGCGCACGCCTATCCGAACGAGACGCTGTGGCCCGCGCGCGACCGCGTCGTGATGCCGGGGTTCGTCAACACGCACGCGCACCTCGCGCGTCACCTGGCACGCGGCCTGGGCCTGCGCACGCCCCATGAGTGGCGCGCGTACGACCGCGCG
>JAHFBX010000355.1 GCA_023249815.1 Candidatus Eiseniibacteriota bacterium | reverse complement strand
CTGGTGGGCGTCTCGGGGAAGAACGCGAGGCCATGGATATGCGGCAGTAGCGGGTACTCCCATGCCGCCGCGTTCGGAACGAATGCCACCATCGCCAGCAGCGCGACCGCCACCGCGCGGCGGACCCCGCGCGCGTCACCGTGATGGAATTTCATGAAACGAGCCCCCCCTCGCGTGCACACCCGGTGCGAGCGCCTGGAGCGCTCCTGCAGGGTATAACCCCGGCGGGGTCGGCGGCGTCACCGGAATTCGACGCCGGAACGGCCTCGTGGCCTGCTCCCCGCCGGGCGGTCGCCCGGCCGGCCCCGGATCAGTAGAGCGTCGGGTCCACCGGCAGCTCGGCCAGGTGCCGCCGAACCATGTCGAGCGCCGTCTGCGCCGCGCGCTCGCGAACCGTGGAGCGCGAGCCCATGAAACGGTGGACGCGCACCGCCTCGCCGAGCGGCGAACTCACTGCCAGGAACACCGTGCCGACCGGCTTCTTCTCGCTGCCGCCGTCGGGGCCCGCGATGCCGGTGATGCTCACGCCCACCTCGACGCCCGCGCGCTCGCGCGCCGCGCGCGCCATGTGCTCGGCCACAGCGGCGCTCACCGCGCCGTGCGCCGCCAGATCCTCGGACGTCACACCCAGTAACTCTTGCTTCGAAGCATTCGAATAGGTGACGTAGCCGCGCTCGAGGCATTTGGAGGAGCCCGGCAGGTCGGTGAGCCGCTTGGCGAGGAGCCCGCCCGTGCACGACTCCGCCGTGGCGATCCGCCACTTGCGCTCGAGCAGGAGCTCCCTCACCGCCTCTTCCATGGTCTGCGTGCCCTCGGCATAGATCACGCCCTGCACGCGCTCGCCGAGTTCGTTGTACGCGCGCTCGGCCGTCCCGCGCACCAGCGCCGCGTTGGCACCCGTCACCGTGACGCGGAGATCCACGCCGAACCAGCTCGGCAGGTAGGCCAGTGCCGCGCCATGCCAGGTGTCGGGCAGCGTGCCGATGCGCTCGTGGAGCTGACTCTCGAACAAGCCGAACGTGCGCAGCGTGAAGCTGTCCACATGCGTACCACTGCGTTCGCGGAGCCACGGCACCACGTGCCTTTCAGCCAGCGCCTCGAACTCCGGCGGCGGCCCGGGCAGCAGGATGACCGGCTTCTTCCGGTAGTCGATGAGGATGCCGGGTGCGGCTCCGACCGGGTTCTGCCACACCTCGGAGCCGCGCGGCACAAGCGCCATGGTCTCCACCGATGACGGCAGCTTCCGCCCCGCGCGCCGGCCGCGCTCGCGGATGTGCGCCAGCACGCTCTCTTCTAATTGCAGCGGGCGGTTGAGCGCGGTGGCCACCGCCTTGCGCGTCATGTCGTCGGGCGTGGGACCCAGCCCGCCCATCATGACCACCGCGTCCGCGCGCGATAGCGCGAGCTTCAGCGTCTCGCCGATCAGTTCCGCGTTGTCGCCCACCGTGGTGTGCCAGCCCACCACGACACTCGCCTCTTCGAGCGCGCGCGCCAGGTACACGAAGTTCGTGTCGAACGTGCGGCCCGAGAGGACCTCGTTGCCGATGGTGACGATCTCGATGCGCATGGGGCGACCCGGGCGAGCGAGTAGGGAACGGGCGGACGAGAGCGGACTGTGCCGGAGCGGAGCGGGGGCGGCAAGGGTGCGCCCGAACGGGGCCGTCAGTCGGGGTGTGTCACGCTCGCGAGCGGGCGCTCACGTCTTTCCCCGCGGCGACATCACGAGGGCTGTCTCGTCGTCAGTTTGCGTCGCTTCGCCGCGATGTGCCCGGACCATGTCCATCAGGCGGTCGAGGAAGCGCGTGCTCGCAAGCCCCCCCTCATCACGCCAGAGTGCGTCCACGCGCTCCTCGCCCAACTCGTCACGGCTCGAGTTCTCGGCGTCGGGGATCCCGTCGCTGATGATCAATAGCGAGTCGCCTTCCCCGAAGGACGTCTCTCCCAGGCCGAACGCGGTCGAATCGAACAGCCCCAGTGGCATGCCCCCCGTCGAGAGCGTCTCCAGACCGCCGTCGGATCGCCGAAGCCGAGGGTGGAGGTGCCCGGCATTCACGTAGCGCAAGCGCCTCGCGGCGTGGTCCAGCTCGCCGTAGAACAGCGTCACGAACTTGCCGGCGGCGGCCGAGCGCAGCACGGTCCGATTGAGCTGCTCCACCACTTGGAGCGGCCCCATCGCGGCCTCTGCGAAAGCCCGCAGAGCGCTCTGCACTGTCGAGACCAGCAGCGCGGCGGGTACGCCTTTTCCCGCCACGTCGGCAAGAACCAGCACGACACGCCGATCGTCCACGGCGAAGTAGTCGTAGAAGTCCCCACCCACCTGGCGCGCCGGTACGAGTCGTCCCTCCATCTGCCACCGGCCCGCCGTGAGGGGCTTCGGCGGCACGAGTGACATCTGGATGTCGCGTGCGACGAGCAGTTCCTTGTCGAGCGCATGCTTCTCCTGTTCGAGCCTCGCCTTCGCTTGCGACTCTCCACGCAGTCGCACGCGCTCGATCACGCCCGCAGATTGACTGGCGAGAATGGACAGCAGTTGGAGGTCATGCTTGGACCAGACGCGGCCCGGGCTCGCGTTGCTGACCGTCATCATGCCGGTGACTCGCCCATCCACCTTGAGCGCCACGGCCAGGAGCGCGCGCACCACCGACGACTGGCCCCTGAGCCCCGGGAATCGAGCATCGATCGTGATGTCGGGGGTTGCGAGTTCCCCGGGGGCATGCATCAGGTAGCCCATCACCGAGGACTTGAGTGCGAATGACCAGTTCGCGGCGCCGGCCTCGAGCTCGCGGTCCCTCCGGTCACGAATGACGGTCTTCGTCGAGCCGTCCTCGGGCCGGAGCAATCGAATGGTGCACTCGTCGGCACCGACGCGCCGAGTGCACTCGCGCGCAAGCCAATCGAGGATGGGCTGGAGTTCCGTCTGCTGGGCCACCACCGCGAACAGTTCGGTGATGAACTCGAACTCGGCTTCGCCCTTAGGTTCCATCGTTGCTCTCCTCGTCGCTGGAACTCTCGATGGCAGGCGCGGGCGAAACGTGACCCCAGACGCCATTCTGAAACGCCAGT
>JAHFBX010000087.1:3365-9537 GCA_023249815.1 Candidatus Eiseniibacteriota bacterium | reverse complement strand
CCGCCAGCCCGCGGCCGCCGGGTCGAGCGCCAGCTCGAACGTCACCCCGCCCGGGGATCGGGAGACATCGAGGTCGCGCACGAGGCCATCGTCCGGCAGTGAATCCGGGAGCGCCCCGATCAGCGCTCCCGCGAGGCGCAGGCGGAAGCGGGCTCGGCTCCGCCCCAGCACGGCCGCGGCGTCGGCGCGCTCGCTCGGGATCACGATCACCGTGATGCTGCCGCGAATCTCGACGCGCGGCGTGCCCACGAAGCCGTCCCGCGGGGCCACGCGCAACTGCCGCGCGTCCGCGTCGTGCGCGAGCCGCGGCCAGTTCCCGTCACGTGGCAGCAATCGCGCGAATTCGACCGGGATCTGCAGCTCACCGTCTCGCGACAGGACGTGGCTGGAGAGCCTGAACGTGCGGTCGTCCACGAGCACGAACGGATTGTCGGCGGTGAACGTGATGCGATGCTCGCCGGAGCGGAGCACGAGCTTGCGCACGTCCGGCCGCCACGCGCGCGACGCGCCGAGCAGCCGCGCGAGATCGTTGACGCCCACCATGGGAACACCCGACACCTCGCTCACTGGGGCCGAGGGCACGCCCAGCCCGGGCGGGACGTGCGTGCTGTCGGCGGAGGTGCCCGGGGACGGCTGCGCGAGCGCGCCAGGCGCCGTCAGCGCGGGACTCAGTGCCAGGGCCGCGAGCAGGGCCCGCGCCGGCCACTCGAGCGCACGCGCGGGCCGCCCGCTCCGGGGAATCGTCATCCGCCGCGCCTCGTGCGGCTTCGGGCGCGATCCATCTCGCGGCGCGCGTCGCGCTCGGCAATGGCCTCGCGCTTGTCGTGCGTCTTCTTGCCCTTCGCCACCCCGAGCAGGAGTTTTGCGCGTCCGTTCGTGAAGTAGAGCTTGAGCGGGATGAGCGTATGCCCCTTCTGCTCGATGGCCTTGCGGAGCTTCTCGATCTCGGAGCGATGCAGCAGGAGCTTTCGCGGGCGCACGGGGTCCAGGTTCCACCGGTTCCCCTGCTCGTAGGGCGGGATGTGCAGCTGGTGCACGAACACCTCGCCGTTCTCCACCGCGGCCCAGGATTCTTGCAGGCTCGCCTTGCCGTTTCGCAGGCTCTTCACCTCGGTGCCCCTGAGCACCACGCCGGCCTCGATCGTGTCGAGGATGGCGTAGTCGTGCGAGGCCTTGCGGTTCTGGGCGACCAGCCGATCGGCGGAAGCTGCTGCGTCGGACATGCCCACGGCCCCGGCGACCCACGAACGTCCGCGTGACACGGCGCCCGGCGTGGCCGGGCCGGTCCAGGGGGACGCGTCGGGTCCTGAAGAGGAGAGGATGATGGTGCGGAAGGGGGGATTTGAACCCCCACACCCTTGCGGGCGCTAGAACCTGAATCTAGTGCGTCTGCCAGTTCCGCCACTTCCGCACGCAGTCGGGCGGAGCATGCTAGGGCAGCGTGCCGGGGCCGTCAAAGCCCGCGCGACCGCGATGAAGGCCTTCTGCGGATAGGGCTGCTACGCTCGCGAACATGCCCGCCGGCGTTCCCGTGAACCTGCACGAATACGAGCCGCGCGCGCGCGCGTCCATGTTGGACATGGCGTGGGATTACCTCGCCGGTGGCAGCGGCGACGAGCGCACCATGGCGTGGAACCGCGAGCGCCTGGACGCCGTGCGACTGTGGCCGCACGTTCTCCGTGACGTGAGCCGCGTGGACACGCGGCTTTCGCTGCTCGGTGTCGAGCTGCCGTTCCCGGTGCTCCTGGCACCCACGGGTTTCCAGCGGCTGTTCCACGCCGACGGCGAACTCGCCACCGCGCGTGGCGCTGGCGCGTGCGGCGCGCTCTACACGCTCAGCACCGCCGCCACCACGAGCCTCGAGGATATCGCCGCAGCGGCCTCCGGTCCGCTGTGGTTCCAGATGTACGTGCAACGCGACCGCGGCTTCACGCTCGAGCTGGTGCGTCGCGCCGAAGCCGCGGGCTGCCGCGCGCTGGTGCTCACCGTGGACACGCCCGTGCTCGGGGCGCGCGACCGCGATCACCGGAACCGACTCGAGCTGCCGCCCGGCCTCGAGCTCGCGAACCTGCGCGGCCTCGCGGCGCGCGAAGCCGGCGGCCCGACGTTCGTCCACGGCGCCTCGAACCCGTTCCTGGACCCGTCGCTCACCTGGGAGGCGCTCGACTGGCTCGTCAGCGAGGCGCGAGTGCCCGTGCTGCTGAAGGGTGTGTTGCGCGCCGACGACGCGGTTCGAGCGGTCGAGCGCGGCGCGGCCGCGATCGGGGTGAGCAACCACGGCGGACGCAATCTCGACACCGTGCCGGCCGCCATCGACGCGCTGCCCGTCGTCGCGGAAGCCGTTCGCGGACGCGTGCCCGTGCTGATGGACGGTGGCGTGCGGCGGGGCGTGGACGTCGTGAAGGCGCTCGCGCTCGGCGCCAGCGCGGTGATGATCGGCCGGCCCTACCTGTGGGGCCTGGGTGCCGCGGGCGCCGAAGGCGTCGAGCGCGTGGTGCGCATGCTCGTCACGGAGCTGGAGATGGCGATGGCGCAATGTGGCAGCGCGACATTGGCGGACGTCACGCGGGACCTGCTGCGGCCTGTCTGAGGCGCGCGCGAGCGATGCGCGTGCCCGGCCGAGGCGCCGCGTCATGATCACGGCGGCTCGGTCCGGGCGCGCGACGCGTTCGCGAGCTAGCGATAGAGCGACTTCACCCGGCCCCACGTCAGCTTGTGCGTGGGGGTGACGCCGCAATCGTTGGGCACCCCCGGCGTAGGCGGACAGCCGGTGCCCGTGGGCTGCGTGGTGCCCGCGTAGGGATTCAGCTGATCCTCGAGCTTCCAGGTGCTTCCGTCCGGTGTGCGGCCCGTGGCGCGGTCAGCCGTCGATTCGTGGGACTTGTAGGTGTAGCCGTCCACCAGCACCGTGTCGGGCCCCGTCACCTTCCACAGCAGCACCTGGTCACCCGTGTTCCCGAGCGAGAGCCCGAACACCGGGTGCGACGTGGCGCGCTCCCATGCCACCGACATGGTGCCTGTCACGAGCAGCACCGCGCCGGGCGCAAGCGTGCCTGAGAAACCGAAGCGCGGGATCGAATCGCCGTCGGTCACGAAGTAGGGTGACAGGTCCGCCGTGGCCCCCCCGCCGTTGATGATCTCGATCCACTCATCGTCCCGCGAACTGAACACTCCGCTCCCGTCCCAGTCCCGGGCGGGCGCCGCGAGGATCTCCGCCAATCGCACGTCAGGCGCGGCGAGCGCGGGCGGGTGGAATGAAGCGACCAGAGCAAAGCCGAGCGTGACACCGCTCAACCGACGAACCGCGTGCAGTCGTGACATGCGCATCGAGCGCTCCTCACGGGGGCGAGCCGGAGGGGCTGGGCGATATTCACTGCACGTCGCGTGCCGCCCGTCGCGGACCTGGACCGAAGCGAACCCCCCTGCACTCGGTGGGGAGGCGGCGGGTGTTTTCGAGAGAAAACACCCTGCCTCCCCGCATGAGTCGCCGGCGATCGCGCGCGCCGGAACGACCCAGGCAAGCCGAGCAGCGTGGACCTTGTGTCCGCCCAGCCCACGGAGGCGTCGGTCGCGCGACGCCGCGCCTGTGTTCCGCGCCTACGACGCCGTCTGTGGCAGCCGGCGGGTGTTGCGCGAGCCGCCGATCAGGCCCGGACGCGGGCCGAGAGGAACTCCTGGATGCGCGACAGTCCCTCGCGCAGGTTCTCACGCGAGTTCGCATAGGAGAGCCGCAGGTGCCCCTCGCCCTCGGCGCCGAAGCCGGTTCCCGGAAGCGTTACCACGCCCGACTCCTCGAGCAGCCGGTCCGCAATCTCCACGGCGCTGAGGCCGGTGCCCAGGACCCGCGGGAACGCGTAGAACGCGCCCGCCGGCGGCGCGCAGTGGACACCCGGGATCGCGTTCAGCCCGGACACCACCACCTCGCGGCGCGCCCGGAACTCGGCCAGCATCGCCGTCACCTCGTCCTGCGGTCCGGTGAGTGCCGCCTCGCCCGCCTTCTGCACGAACGTGGCGGTGCACGAGTTGGAGTTGTTCATGAGCGCCGCCATGTGGCGCGCGAGCGGCTCGGGCATGATGCCGAACCCCAGCCGCCAGCCCGTCATGGCGTAGGTCTTGGAGAAACCGTCAACCACGACGGTGCGCTCGGCCATGCCCGGGAGCGTGGCGATGGACGGGCTCTCGCCCTCGTAAACCATACCCGCGTAGATCTCGTCCGAAAGAACGATGAGGTCGTTTCGCCGCGCGAGCTCCGCGAGCGCTTCAAGCGTCGCGCGCGGCAGCACGCCGCCGGTGGGATTGTGCGGCGAGTTCAAGACCAGCATGCGGCTCCGCGGCGTGATGCGCTGGCGGAGTGCGGCCAGGTCCACGTCAAAGCCGCGTTCCGCAACGAGCGGAACCGGCACGGCGCGCGCGCCGAGGAACTCCGCCACCGACGCGTACGTGGGGAACGCCGGGCTCGGGATCAGGACCTCGTCGCCGGCCTCGAGCGTGGCGAGCATGGCGAAGAACAGGATCGGCTTGGCGCCGGGCGTGACCACGACGTTCGCCGCCTCGCACGCGAGACCGCGGCGCACGCGCCAGGTGTCGGCGATCAGCTTCCGGAACTCCGGCAGACCGGCGGCGGGCCCATAATGCGTGTAGCCGGCGGCCAGCGCGGCATCCGCGGCGCGACGGATGAACGCGGGCGTGTCGAAGTCCGGCTCACCGATCCCCAGGTGGATGATGCTCCGCCCCGTGGCCTCCAGCGCCTTCCCGCGCGCGAGCATGTCGAACGACACGGCGGTGCTCAACCGACCCATGCGTTCGGCGAATCTCATGCTCGCTCTCCTCGCGGGCGGCGGCGCGCGAGGCGAGCCGGGACCGCCGGGACCACTCCACCGTCCACGCCGGCGGCCGATTGCCGTCTCGCGCGCCGCCCGAGACCAGCGTGAGTCCCAGGCGGATGCTTCCCGAGGCCAGCGGCAGGCGAAGCTCGGCGCGCGTGCGCGCACCCGCTCCGCTCGCCGCTCGCAGCACCAGCCGGTCGGCCCCGGCTTCCGGCAGGTACAGGCTCTCGCCGCTCCGCGTGCGCCACACTGCATGCGTGACCGCGATGCGGCCGCCGAACGGAATGGCCCGGTCGACGCGCGCCACCACCGCGCGCCGCACCGCGTCGCGGGCGAACGCCCGCGTGCCCCAGAGTTCGTGGCGAAGCGCCAGCCTCGCCGCCGGTGGACCGCCGCGCCACTCGCACCACCAGCCCTGCCGGGGCCCGGTGGGACGCGCGTTCGGCGATGGTTCGCGCCGGGGGCCCTGCTGCTGCAGTACACCCAGCGCGAACGACCCATGTTGTCCCAGACCCGCATCCACTTCAAGCGCACCACGCGCACCGGAGCGGCCCGCGCGCCAGTTCCACAGCGCGCCGAACGTGCTCGCGCGCAACACGCCCCAGTCTCGCGTCGCGGACGCCGCGAGGGCGCGTGCCGGGCCGCTCCTCGCCGGCTCGGCGAGCGAGCGGAACCCCACGAGGCCGCCACGCAGTCGCAGCGAGAGCCGCGTGTCACCGGCATTCCCGGTGAGCGCCGCCTCGGCGCGCCAACGGCCTCGCGCGTCCATCGCGAGTTCGAGCGATCGCGCCGAGGCATCGAACCCGAGGCTCGCCTGTCGCGAGCGTCGTGTCGCGAGTGCCCCGAGCGAGATGGGGCCCTGGCCGAGACGCGCGCCGAATAGATCGTGTTTCGCGAAGCGACCGGCGAGCACACCACCTCGTGGTGAATCGAACGCCACGCCGGAGCCCGAGCGCCCGCGAAACCTCGCCCGCTCGCCCCGGTCCTCGGCCGCCCTCCCCCAGGGATCGGCGGCACCCCCGAGCACGAGCCCGCGACCCCAGCGGGGCGCCATGAGCCCCGCGGCGAGCGAACCGCCCGCGAACGGCGCACTCACCCTGCCACCTGCCAGGTCGTCGGCGCCTTCGCGCAGCGTGCCGCGCGCGCCACCGCCCCGGAAGCTCACGCGCTGCGATCTTCGCGGTGCGCCGCCCGACTGGCTCGAGGCGCCGACCGCCACCTCGAGCTCCTGGTCGGCGAGCGAGTCCGCAGCCTCGAGCGTGTAGTCGCCCTCCCCCGCCTCCGGCGGCGGCTCCGGAGCCTGGGCGAGCGCCACGGTCGCGAGGAGCGCGACCGAACTCGCAGCG
>JAHFBX010000087.1:0-3265 GCA_023249815.1 Candidatus Eiseniibacteriota bacterium | reverse complement strand
ACTCGCAGCGAGCATCGCGAGCGTCATCACACGCCGCCCGCGCGCCACTCGACGCTGAATCGCAGCGTCTCACCGAGTGCTGGATGCGAGTCCACTCGCGTGCGGATCGCGAGCGGGCCCGCGCGCGCCGAGAGCCCGGCGCTGCCGCGCATCGGCGCGTCCCGCACTTCGGCCCATGCCGCGAGCGGCGCCAACGAGAGAATCACGCCCAACGCGCGTTCGCCGTCGTCACCCGCGCGAGGCGCGCGAAGCGTGCACCACACGGCGGTCTCGCCGCCGGCGCGCAGACCCAGCTCGAGCTGCCGCACGAGCGGAGGCGGCTCGCCACGCACCCACAGCTGTGGCGCGCTCGCCCATGCCCGCAAGCCCGGCGAGGGCTCGAGCCACGCCCCCGCGCCGATCTCGAGCCCAGCCTCGCGCTCGAGCGCGTAGCGGACGCTCCACGGCGCGTCGCGGTCGCGTCGCGTCACCACGTGCAGCGCCGCACCGGCGCCCGGCGCCACCGCACCGGCCGCTAGCGCGAGCGTGGTCCAGCCCAGGTCGGGCACGCCGGTCTGGGACAACCCGAGCGCGCCGCGCGCGCCGCGCCAACTCCCGCCGAGCGCGAGCGAGCGGGTCTCCAGGTCGCCGAGGCCCCACCAGCGCGTGCTCGACGCGGCGACGGAGAATCCCGCGGCGGTGGCCGGTAGCGCACGCTCCAGCAGTTCGAACGTATCGAACGCACCCACGGGTGCGGCGCCTGCGAGATCCTGCGCGCGCGTGCCGTGCGCATGTGCGCACCCGAGTACGAACAGCACCGCGAACCGGCAGGCGCGCGTGACATGACCCATGCAGCGAATCACGGATGATCCCCGTCCACGCGCAACGGCGTGACCCGCGTGAACGTGCCGTCGTCCGATTCCGCGCGCAGCACGGCGAGGTAGATGCCGGGTGCCAACGCGTCGAACGTGACGGGCTTCTCGCCATGCACGCCCGAGGCCACCGGTCCCGCGAGGCGACGCGATCTCCGCCCTTCCATGTCGTAGAGTTCGAGTGTCACGCGCGGGCTCGGCCACGGCAGCTCCCACGAGAAGCGCACGGTCTCGCCACGCTGTCGGAGCCGGCGCGGTTCGGCGCGGAAGCCACCCGGCACAGGCGGCCTGGCGAGCGGCAGCGCGAGCGGCGTTCCGCCCGCGATCTCGGCGGGCCGCCAGCTGTCGTCCCGATACTCGAGCGTGACACCGGCTGCGATACCCTCGGCCGAGTACGCCACGCGTTCCACCGGGACACCATCTCGCTCCGCGAGCGTCACCTGGTCGGCGATGCCGGTGGCGTCGTCCGTATTGTTGAGCGCGGACCACGGCGACACGCGTCGCACGCGCGCGGCGTCGAGCGACGGCCGCGACATGAGCAGCGCGGTGGGATCCTGGGCGAACACCGCGAGACTGTCGGGTGCGAGCGGCGGCCCCGCTTCGACAGCCCCGGTCGCGCCCGAGCGATCACCCACTGAGAATCGGTCGAGCGCCAGCGGCACGATGTCCCGATTGCGCACCTCGATCCACTCGCCCTCACCGGTCGCGGGATGGAACTGGATCTCGGTGAGCGTCAGCGGTCCCGGACCGACACGTGCGAGCAGCGTGTCCACATCATTCCCAGGTGCTTCGTCGCCCACCAGCACCACGCGTGCGGCAAGCGCGCCGCGGCCTTGGAGCAGTGCGGCGAGCGACACGTTCACGCGCAGCGTCTCGCCGGGTGCGAGCGGCGGCGAGTTCACCGAGACCGGCGCCGCGAGGAGCTCGCCCGTGACGCGCAGGCTCGCATCGTCCGCGCCCCACGCGGTGGCGCCGAGGTTCACGAGCGAGAGCGTCAGGGTGGCGGGTCCGCCGGGTTGCGGCTGCGCGGGCTCGAGCGTCGCGTGCCGTCTGAGCAACGCAGCGTCCACGGTGCGCTGGTTGGGCACGCCGGGCGAGGGCTCCGCGGCGCGGAAGTCGCCGGCGTTGCTGCCGGTGGCGGCGTCGTCCGGCACGCGAGCGAGCGACTGCCCCGACGCCACGTCCGCCGCGGGCGCGCCGCAGAAGTACTCCGAGTGTTCGAGCGCACCCCAGCCCACCACCTCGGTCGCGCCGTCGGGCCACACGACGCGCAGCGCGTCCGGGCCGTTCTGGAGCTCGAGCGTGACCACGGCGTTCGGCGGCGGCGAGACCTGCGCGCCACCCACGACGAATCGCGCCCCGGAAGGCAGCGAGTCCGCGGCGGAGCCCGTCCAGCGGAGCGTCCAGCGCCCCGGCGCGCTGCCATCGCCGGCTTCGAGCCGCACACCCGCAAGCGACGCGACGCCGACGCCGGTGTTCCAAAGCTCGACGAACTCGCGACCAGTGTCATCGCCGGTGGCGTCGTAGTGGACTTCGGTGACGATGGGGTGGGAGGCGGCTGCGCAGGTGAGTGCGGCTGCAACCACTGTGGCGAGCGCGGTCATGGCCGCTCCTCGCGGGGGCAGGTCAGACGGGCGGGGACGCGGATCGCACACGGACAGGGCAATCCTTGTGCCCGGGGCGCGGTCCCCTAATCGAACGTTTTCCTGTCGCGTGCGTGGGGCCGCCACAGCCCCCGACGTCGGCCCTGCGGAATTGGCGTCGGGACGCCGCCTTCCTGCGCTAGGCTCGATTCGCCGTCCACCGCATCCCGCGCCGTTCCGGAGTCCCCGATGCGCTCAACACCGCTCGTCGTCTTGATCCTGGCGCTCGCCAGCAGCGCGCAGGCGTTCCCGCGTTCGCCTCAGGTCCCCGTGCCCGGCTCGAGCCTCCCGAACCTGTTGAACGCTCAAGGCCAGACCATCGACGTCGCCACGCAGCAGCAGGACGCGCAGACGTTCGCCGGGCTCAACGTGGGCATCCCGGTGGGGCTTCAGTTCCTGATCCACCCGATCGGAAGTCCCCAGGGTTCGCTCTTCCTCTACGACGCCTCGGACCCCGGCCCGGCGCCTGCGGTGTTCGCGATTGCACCCGCTGCGATGCTTCCGGGCTGGTTCACCACGGTGCGCTTCGACTTCAGCCCGTTGCGGATCATCGTGAACGTGTTCGACCAGAACAGCACGCTGCAGGGCACGACGGTCTATCCGGGGGCAGCAGCGTTCCTGATGGGACTCGCGGTGGCCGGGCCGGCGGCGACGTTCTACTCGCAGGACGCCCGGAACAGCGACCAGCGGGCGCACATGCTGTTCTACAGGGGAACCGGTCCGCACTTGAGTGATGCCTGGCTGTGCGTGGAGGACCAGGCGGCCGAGGGC
>JAHFBX010000086.1 GCA_023249815.1 Candidatus Eiseniibacteriota bacterium | reverse complement strand
CGGCACGGGCTACGATTCGCACCAGGGCGTCGTGATGTTGTTCGGGGTGCGATACGGCGAGCCGCTCGCGATCCTCGACGCGAACGCCATCACGGCCGTGCGCACGGCCGCGGTCTCGGGCGCGGTGACGCGCACGCTGGCGCGCGAGGACGCTGGCGACCTCGCGTTGCTCGGCTCGGGCGTGCAGGCGCGGACGCACCTGGAGGCCATGCTCGCCGCACGACGGCTGCGTCGCGTGCGCGTGTGGAGCCGGACGCGCGCGAACGCCGAGAAGTTCGCGCGCGAGCAGGGCGCGCGTCACGGCCTCGCGATCGAGGTGTGCGCGGACGCCGAATCCGCGGTGCGCGGTGCCGACCTCGTGTGCACGACGACGTCGGCGCGCGAGCCGGTCCTGCTCGGGCGCTGGCTCGAGCCCGGTGCGCACGTGAACGCCGTGGGCGCGTGCTTCGCGGCCAGCCGCGAATTGGATGCGGAGGCCGTGGCGCGCTCGCGCCTGTTCACCGACCGCCTGGAATCCTGTCGAGCCGAAGCTGGGGACTTCCTGCTCGCGCGCGGCGAAGGGGCGGTGACGGACGACCACCTGCTGGGCGAAGTGGGTGACGTGTTCCTGGGCAAGGTTCGCGGCCGCACAGGTCCCGACGACATCACGCTATTCGAGTCGCTCGGGATCGCGGTGGAGGATCTTGCGTCCGCGCACGCGCTCCTGCGCAGTGCGCAAGCGACCGGCGCGGGACAGTGGCTCGATTGGGGAGGGCCGGCGGGAGCGTGAGTCGTTGCGCGATGCACGTCGCGCGCGCGCATCCCGCACTCCGGTGTCCATCCGGCTACTGACCCGACATCGGGAGCGCGCTCCCAGCCCGCCACTGCTTCGGCGGTTGACCCGTGCCGGACGCAGGTGATTCGATGCTTCGTCGCGTGGCGCGGACGTTGCGCGCCGCGACGCGCGGAGCGGCGCCGTGCGAACCCGATCGCGCCCGTCGCCCGCCGCGACGTGGAACAGGCCGCGACACCCGGATCGAGGAGGGAAGCATGACCCTCCGATGCGTACGTTGTGACCCCGCCCGCGCGCCTGCGAGGACGCGATGAAGGCCGCCGCGGGACTGCTGCTGGCGTGGGTCGCGCTCACGGCCGCGGGCGCGCTGGGCGCCTGCCCCGAGCCCCCGGCCGCCGGAGATCCGCTCGCCGACCTCACGCCTGCCGAGCTCGAGCAGTTCACGCTCGGACGCGAGGTGTTCGAGCGCGTGTTCACCGACAGCTCGGGGCTCGGGCCGATCTTCAACGCCGAGTCCTGCCTCGAGTGCCACGAGGACCCGCGGCCCGGCGGCAATGGCGACGAGAATGAGACGCACGCCACGCTCATGCACCCCGACGCCACGTGCGACCTGCTCACCGCACTCGGTGGACCGGTGTTCCAGGCGCATGCCACCCCAGCGCTGACGCGCGCCACCGGGCTCGAGAGCGAGCCGATCCCGGACGAGGCCAACGTGCGCGCGGTGCGGACCGCGCCCGACCTGTTCGGCTTCGGCCTGCTCAATGCCATCCCGGAGCGCGACATCCTGCGCCGCGCCGATCCGGACGACCGCGATCACGATGGCATCTCGGGTCGCGCGAACCGCTTCCCCGATGGCCGTGTCGGGCGATTCGGCCGGAAGGCACTGCTGCCCGAGCTCGACGGTTTCAACGCCGGCGCGCTGGTGATCGAGATGGGCGTCACGAATCCGGACTTCCCGGTCGAAGAGACGATCGGGGGCAAGCCCATCCCCAAGGGAGTGGACCCGACGCCGGAGCCCGAGCTGGACGCCGAATCGCTGGCGCGACTCAATGACTTCGTACGCTTCCTCGCGCCGCCGCCGCCGCTCAAGCTCACTCACGAGGGCGAACGCGGCCGCCTGCTGTTCGGCGCGATCGGCTGCGAGTCGTGTCACACGCCGGCATTCGTGACCAGCGTGAACAAGGTGCGAGCGCTCGACCGCCGCGTGGTGCGGCCCTACTCCGACTTGCTGCTGCACGACATGGGCGCCGAGCGCGGCGACATCTGCCTGGGGCTCGCGAGCGCATCGGAGTTCCGCACCGAACCGCTCATGGGATTGCGCCTCGCGTCGCGTTTCCTGCACGACGGCGCCGCGAGCACGATCCAGGAAGCGATCGAGCTGCACGCGGGCGAGGCGGCGAAGTCCCGCGAGCGATTCCGCAGGCTCGCGCCACACGAGCAGGCGGCCCTGCTCGAGTTCCTGCGCTCGCTCTGACGCAACGCGGGAGGTAGGTTCGGCCGCGCGCCGCGGAGCAGGGCGCCAACGGACGCGGGGGCCCGCGGCGCGCGGGCTCCACGCACCGTGCCTCGCGAGGCTCGCGCGGGTTATCCTCGACCCCGTCACGCACTTCGACTGGGCAGGAGATCCGCGCATGACCCGCATTCCGGCAGACGATCCGAACACCCGGCTGTTCCTGCGTCACACGCTCGCCACGCTCGCCTACCGCGCGGGCAAGACCGTGCGCGGCACACCCGCCGCGTTTGGCGACTATCGCGCCAGCGAAACATCGCCGCGCGTCGTCGAGATCCTCGCCCACATGGGCGACCTCCTGGACTGGGTCCTCTCTCAGCTGCAGGGCTCGCCGCGCTGGAACACTTCCACGCCGCTGCCGTGGGACGCCGAGCTGCCCCGGTTCTTCGCGGCACTCGGGTCCGCAGATCGGCATCTCGCCGAAGGGCTGCCGATCGGTTACGACCCGGCGCGCATGTTCCAGGGCGGCATCGCGGACGCGCTCACCCACACCGGCCAACTCGCGATGCTGCGCCGGCTCTCGGGCTACAAGATGAAGGGCGAGAGCTACGCTCGCGCCGACATCGAGGTGGGCCGCGTCGGACTGGACCAGGTGCCCGCCGACCCGGCGAACGAGTTCGATTGAGCGACTCCCCGGGGATGGGGCGCGGCATGGCGGTGCGGCTTGCCGTGATGGGCGTGCTCGCGGTGCTGCTCGTATGGCGCGCGGGCTGCGCGGGGGACGGTTCGTCCCCGGTCGAGCATGGGAGCGCGGGCGAGTCGTCCGTGACCACGCCTGGAGTCCAGGAGGGAGCGGCGAGCGAAGCCGCGTCGCCGTCCGGCGGTTCGCTCACCGCGCTCGGTGGAACCTTCCTCGACTCCGACGGGCACGCCCGGCGTCTCGCCGAGTTCCGTGGCCGCGCCTGGGTGGCCAGTGCGATCTACACGCGCTGCGTCACGGTGTGCCCGCGAGTCGTGGAGGAGATGCTCGCGCTCGACCGTGCGTGGAGCGCCGACACGAGCTGCCGATTCGTGCTGTTCTCGCTGGACCCGGCGCACGACCGGCCCGAGGTGCTGCGGGCGTTCGGCGAGGCGCGCGGGCTCCGGTCGCCACGCTGGACGCTGCTCGTTCCGGATTCCGCGACGCTCGGTCCGCTCGCCCAGGCGCTCGGCCTGCTCGCGCGCCCGGACCCGGCGGGCGGCATTGCGCACACCGCGGTCTACGCGCGCGTCGGTCCCGACGGCGCGACCGAGGACCGCGCCGTGGGCGTCTCGCTTCCGCGAGGCGGACTGGCGGCGCTGTGGAGGCGCCCGCCCGCCGATCGGTGAGGTCACACGCGTTTGGCGACTTGCACGTTCGCGTCGTGCGCCGTCGGCGCTAGACTCGCGCCACTCCCCGCGAACCCATCACTAAAGTGGCGCAGCACCGGCCCGACGCGTGGGCCGGCCCGTTTCACCGGGAGGTGCCCATGCCAGCCGCCGTCTCCGTGTTCTCGCTGTGGCTTCCCATCCTCGTCTCGGCCGTGATCGTGTTCGTGGTGAGCTCCGTGATCCACATGGCGCTGAGCTATCACCGGAACGACCTGCGCAAGATCCCTGACGAGGCGGGCGTGCTCGACGCGCTCGGCAAATTCTCGATCCCTCCCGGCGATTACATGGTGCCGCGCGCCGCCAGCATGGAGGCGATGAAGTCGCCGGAGTTCGTCGCCAAGCTGAACAAGGGCCCGGTGTTCCTCGCCACGTTCTTGAAGCCCGGGCCGTTCAACATGGGAAAGAGCCTCGGGCAGTGGTTCCTCTACTGCGTCGCGGTGAACGTGGTCGCGGGCTATGCCGCCGGTATCACGCTGGTGCCTGGAACCGCGTACATGACGGTGTTCCGCGTCACCGGTACGGTGGCGTTCGCGGGCTACGCGCTGGCGCTGTGGCAGGACACCATCTGGCACTCGCGCGCGAGCAGCACGACGCTCAAGAGCACGTTCGACGGACTGGTGTACGCGCTCGTCACCGCGGGCGCGTTCGGCTGGTTGTGGCCATGAGTTGAAACGCGGGGGGGGCCGCGCCAATCGCGCTGGTCTCGGAATGGAAACACGCACTGCGGGCGCAATGCTGGTTCCGGTGATGACGCGGCGCGGCCATCTCCTTTAGGATGCCGTGAACACACCGGACGCCGGATGCTTCCGGCGCCTGGGTCCCCGCCCGCCGAACGGACTCGAGTCCCCCTGGCATGGATGCCTGGCAGCACTCGGCCACGAGGGAACGTCCGATGAGCTCCGGCATCTCGGATCGCGACCGTGAGCAGCGGCTGCACGCCATGCAGTACGCGACGACGCGCGTCATCGCGGATTCGGACACGCTCGCCGAGGGCATCCCGAAGGTCCTGCAGGCGATCTGCGAGACGCTGGGCTGGGATCACGGCGCGGTCTGGATGCTGGACGCGAACCGGGAACGCCTGCGCTGCGTCGACCTGTGGCAGCAACCCGGTTCGCATTTCGACGAGTTCTCCGCCGTGAGCCGGGCCACGACGTTCGCGCCGGGCGTAGGGCTGCCGGGGCGCGTGTGGTCCAGCGGGCTGCCGCAATGGCTTCCCGACGTGGTCGTGGACACGAACTTCCCGCGCGCGCCGGTGGCGCACCGCGAGGGGCTGCACGCCGCCTTCGGTTTCCCGATTCTGCTCGAGGGCGACGTGCACGGCGTGCTCGAGTTCTTCAGCCGCGAGATCCGCGAGCCCGACGGGGACCTGCTCCAGAGCCTGTCCGCGGTGGGCGGCCAGATCGGGCAGTTCATCGAACGCAAGCACGCCGAGTCGGCGCTGCAGCGCGTGCGCGACGAGCTGGACCACTTCTTCACGCTGTCTCCCGACATGCTGTGCATCGGAGACTTCCACGGCTACTTCCAGCGCTTGAACCCGTCGTGGGAGCGCACGCTCGGCTATCCCACCGAGGAGCTGCTCCGCCGGTCGTACATGGAGCTCGTGCATCCGGACGACAAGAACAGCACGCTGGCCGCGCTCGCGCGCATCGCGAGCGGCGCCAAGCTGGTGCAGTTCGAGAATCGCTACCGCAGCGCGGACGGCACCTATCGCTGGCTGGCGTGGAGCGCGGCGCCGCTCGCCGCAGTCGGGCAGGTCTACGGCGTGGCGCGCGACGTCACCGACCGCAAGCACGCAGAGCAGTCGTTGCGCGACTACGCGCAGCAGATCGAAGCCGCGCACCGCGCCGAGGAGGAGCATGCCGCGCGGCTGACCCAGCTCGTGCGCGAGCTCGAGACCGCGAAGGGGCGGGCGGAATCGGCGACGCAGGCGAAGAGCGAGTTCCTCGCCAACATGAGCCACGAGATCCGCACGCCGCTCCACGCCGTTATCGGCATGACCGAGTTGGCGCTCACCACGAAGCTCGACCGCCACCAGCGCGACTACCTGGGCATCGTGCACGACTCCGCCGAGTCGCTGCGCGCGCTCATCGACGACATCCTCGACTTCTCCAAGATCGAGGACCGCAAGCTGGACCTGGAGTCGATCCGCTTCGGGTTGCGTGACAGTGTCGGCGACACGGTGCGCCTGCTGGCGCTGCGCGCGCAGCAGAAGGGTCTCGAGCTGGCGTGCCGCGTGCGCCCCGACGTGCCGGATGAGTTGGTCGGTGACCCGGGCCGGCTGCGGCAGATCGTCGTCAATCTGCTCGGGAACGCCATCAAGTTCACGGAGCGCGGCGAGGTCGTGCTCGAGGTCGAGGCGTTCTCGCGCGGCGAGACGTGGGTGGAGCTTCACTTCGCGGTGCGGGACACCGGCATTGGCATTCCCGCCGACAAGCACGAACGCGTGTTCGAGGCGTTCGTGCAGGCGGACAGCTCGACGACGCGGCAGTACGGCGGCACCGGCCTCGGCCTCGCGATCGCAGCGCAGTTGGTGCGGCTCATGAACGGCCGCATCTGGGTGGAGAGCGAGGTGGGCAAGGGCAGCGTGTTCCACTTCACGGCCCGGTTCGAACGCGCGGCGGCCGAGGCGGTGGACGAACCCTCACCAGCCCAACTCCACCTCCGCGGCATGCGCGTGTTGGTGGTGGACGACAACGCCACGAACCGCCGCATCCTGGATGAGATGTTGCTCCACTGGGGACTGGATCCCACGCCGGTGGACGGCGCGCCCGGCGCGATGGCCGCGCTCGAGTCCGCGCGGAAGGCGGGACAGCCGTTCCCGCTCGTGTTGCTCGACGCCCAGATGCCCGGCACGGACGGCTACGCGCTCGCGCGCCGCATCCGGCGCGAACGTGGGTTCGGCAAGCCCGTGCTCATCCTACTCACGTCCTCGGGGCACACGGACGCGCGCGCCCGTGCCGCCGGCATCACCGCGAGCCTCGTCAAACCCGTCAAACAGTCCGACCTGTTCGACACCATCGTGAGCGCGCTGGGGGGACGGGTGAAGGGCCGCGTGCGGCCGACGGGGCCGGTGGGCCGACGGCGGGGCCCGGCGCTCCACGTGCTGCTCGTGGAGGACAACCGCGTGAATCAGACCATGGCGACACGGCTGCTCGAGATGCGAGGCCACAAGGTGACGCTGGCGGCGGATGGCCAACAGGCGGTGGACGCGCTCGAACGCACCGCGTTCGACGTCGTGCTCATGGACGTGCAGATGCCGGTCATGAACGGCCTCGAGGCCACGGCCGCGATCCGCGCACGCGAACGCGAGCGTGGCGGTCACGTGCCGATCGTGGCGCTCACCGCGCACGCCATGCGCGGGGACCGCGAGCGCTGTCTCGCGGCCGGCATGGACTCGTATCTCCTGAAGCCGATCGAACGCGACGAGCTGTTCGCCGCCATCGAGTCGTTCTCGGCCGCGGCAGGCACGGCAGACGCGCGGCGGCCCTCCGCGGCGGCACCCGCGGGCCCGGCTCCGCGCGGGCCCCGCCCACCGGCCGCCCCGGGGATGGTTCACGCTCCCACGGACGATGCCGCGGTGGCTGCGGTGCTGGCGAGGCTCGGAGGGGACGCCACGCTCGCGCGCGAGCTGGCAGGGATCTTCCTCCACGACGCTCCCGGCATGATGAAGCGCATCGAGGACGCCGTGGCGGCGAGGGACGGCGAAGCGCTGCGGATGGCGGCGCACGCGCTGAAGGGTGCGGTCGCCAACTTCGGCTTCGCCTCGGCGTCGGCTGCCGCGCTCAAGCTCGAGAAACTCGGGCGTGAACGGGAGTTCGCCGAGGCTGGGAGCGCCTGGTCCACGCTGCGACGCGAGCTGGACTCTGCCAACCTGACGCTCGCAGCGATGTTGCCGACGGGCCAGGTCCACGTCGCGGCCGGCACGAATGGCGCGAAGCAGAAGCCCGCCGCGCGCGCGAAAGCCCGCTCGAGCGGCAAGCAGAAGGCGAAGCGCGCCACTCCCAAGTCGCGCGCGCGCGTCCGCGGGAACGGGTCACGCCCGGCGTCCAAGCGTAGCGCGCCCCAGAAACGGAAGGCCCGCCGATGAGCCGAGTCCTGATCGTGGAGGACGACCGCACCACGCGCCACCTGCTCGGGCAGGTGCTCACGGGCGGTGGCTACGACGTGAAACTCGCCGAGGACGGCGTGGCCGGGCTCGAGGCGCTCCGCGCGGGCGAGTACGACCTGATGCTGCTCGACGTGTGGATGCCGCGCATGAACGGCCTGGACGTGCTCGCGAACATGCGCGCGGAGAACTTCGGACCGCGCACCGTCGTGATGACGTCGGACGACACACCCGAGACGGTGCTGCGCGCGGTGCGCGAGCAGGCGCACCAGTACGTGAACAAGCCGATCGCGCCGCAGCAGCTGCTGGAGTTGGTGCGCGCCGCACTCGCCTCCAAGCCCGCGCCGCCCGTCGAGGTGGTGTCCGCGCAGCCGGACTGGGTCGAGCTCTTGCTGCCCTGCGACCTCGGCACCGCCGAGCGCATCCAAGGTTTCATCGCACGCCTGGACGCCGACCTGCCGGAGAACGTGCGTGAGGACATCGCGTACGTGTTCACCGAGATGCTGCGGAACGCGGTGGAGTGGGGCGGGCGGCTGGACCCCGACCGCAAGGTGCGGGTGGCGTACGTGCGCGCGAAGCGCATGGTGCTCTACCGCATCCAGGACCCGGGCCCAGGCTTCAAGCTCGACGACCTGCCGCACGCGGCGGTGAGCTACCCCACCGAGGACATGGCCGAGAGCGCGCGCGTTCGCCAGGAGAAGGGCATCCGCCCCGGCGGGTTCGGGATCCTCATCGCGCGCTCGATGGTGGACGAGCTTCTCTACAACGAGGCGCACAACGAGGTGCTGTTCGTGAAGTACCTCGACTGACCCGTCTGCGGGAGCGCCGCGTCGTCCGGGCTCCCTCTCGACGTTACCGGCCCGCGGCCATCAGGACGGTAGAGGCAATCGCGGTGCGGTCGCGGACCCGGGTGCGTTTCGCGGCCTCGATCTGCCGGGCGCGGACCACGAATCGCTGCGGCGCTCGACCCACGAACCTGAACGGGTAACAGGTGACGAGTGTCAGGGAAGGAGCGGAAGTCGAGTCCAGCATGTCAACGCGGCGGGGCTCGACCACCCGGCTCCAGTCCACCTTGTAGGTGAGCGTGCACTCGGGCGTCACGAACCGGACGAGATCGTCCGCCCGCACGCGGCCGAGCCCGCGAAAGAACGTGTCGCGGTGCCCCGCGAGCCCGCAGTTCCCGGGACTCCCCGGCGGTGCAGTCGAGGTGACATGGCCGACCGCACGTTCGAGCGTTCGCTCGTCCGTGCCCTCGGCGACGATCGCCTGGATTCGGAGGCGCGGGATCTCGATCCTGCCGAGCACGGCTTCCGATTCGGCGCGCGAATCCCTCGACGCTGCGGCGATCCCGGCGACCGTCGCGGGCCCGGGTCCGGCCTCACGAGTCGAGTCGAGGAGCCTGTTCGATTCCGCGGATTGGAACGCCCACGAGCGAACCTGGTCGCGAGACCACAGCCCGAGAAGGAGGAGCCCGACGAGCAGGGCTCCTCTCTCGAGCCAGCGCAGACGACGGCGCCAGAACATGCGTGAAGCGATCAGGTCGTCCGCAGGCGAACGAACGTGATGACCCCCGCAGACCCCAGTGCGAGCAGGCCGAGGAACAGGACCAACGGCCGCCGACTCGCTGTTTCCGGGAGCGTCCCTGTGTTGTCTGCCACTGGCGCCACGGTGCTTGGTGCGGCCTCGGCGTCACGAGCCGTCGAGGCGTCGCGATCCGCGCGTTCGTTCCGACCCTCCGGAGTGTAAGAAGCCGTCGAAGTGTTCGCAGCCCCCGGGTGTTGCTCCATGATGGAAGACACCGCGTTCCCG
>JAHFBX010000354.1 GCA_023249815.1 Candidatus Eiseniibacteriota bacterium | reverse complement strand
TGACCACGTCCGTGTTCGCGATGTGGTGCGTCTATGCAATGAACGATCTGTTCGGCGCCGGACTCTCGGCCTACGTGAGCCAGCTGTTCGGCGCGGGCGACCGAGCGCGCGCAGGCGTCGCGGTGCGGAAGGCGCTCACCGCCTCGTTCGCGATCGGGTTCGGATGCGCGCTCGTGGGCCTGGTGGCGGCGCGGCCAGTGTTCGCCGCCATGGACCCCGCCGGCGGCGTGGTGGAGCAGGGCACGCTCTACCTGCGCACCGTGCTGCTCGGCGCACCGTTCGTGCTCACCGCCATGAGCGGCGAGGTCGCGATGCGCGCGGCAGGGGACACGCGCACGCCGCTGCTCGTGGACCTGCTCTCGATCGTGCTCAACGTGGTGCTGGCGCCGCTCTTGATATATGGCGTCGGCCCGTTCCCGGCGCTCGGCATCGCGGGCGCGGCGTGGGCCACGGTGATGGCGCAGGTCGTGATGTTCGCCTGTTACGTGGTCATCGCGCTTCGCCGTCACCCGGCGCTGCCGCTCGCGTGGCGGGCGCCGGGGCAGCCCGTGCGCCTCGCCGGACTCTTGCGCGTGGGCGTGCCCGCCGCGCTGATCGGCATCCTGTTCTCCGTCGTGTACATGGCGTTCGTGCGCGGCGCGTCGCCGTACGGCGAGGCGGCCGTGGCCATCGTCGGCGTGGCGAACCGCATCGAGGCGCTGCAGTTCATCCTGTCGCTCGCGCTGGGCTACGCCGCCGCCACGCTGCTCGGCCAGGCGTTGGGCGCCGGCGAAACACCGCGCGCGGAAGCGGTGCTGCGCGTGGCGCAGCGCTGGGCTCTCGGCATCTCCTCGATGATGACGCTGGTGCTGCTCCTGGCACCACAGCTCATGCTCGCGATGTTCACGCGCGATCCGGCGCTCATGGCGATCGGCGTGCCCTACCTGCGCGTGCTGTCACTTGCGGTGGTGGCCACCGGCATCGAGATCGTCACCGCCGAGGCGGTGTTGGGCTCGGGCCACACGCGCGAGATCTCTCTCATCTACACGGTGGTGTCGCTGCTGCGCATCCCGCTCGCGTTCTGGGTGCCGCACTGGGGCGGCGTCGGTGTGCTCGGCATTGCCTGGCTCATCACCATCACCTGCGTGGTGCGCGCCATCGTGCTCGTGGGCTGGACCGCGCGCGGCACGTGGAAGCGGGGGCTCTCGCGCGAGCTCCGCGGCGAGAGCATGGCGCCGGAGGCGGGGGCGAGCGGCTAACGAGCGCGTCCAAAGCCGCCGCGACCGGACGCCGTCGGCGCGTGCGAACCGCCCGCGAAGCTCCTACACTGCGGAAGGACATTCGACTGGAACTCGAAGGAGCTGCATGCGCGTCCGCTACTGCATCGTCGGGGGAGGCATCGCCGCCGCGTCGGCGATCGAGGGCATTCGTTCGCGCGACAAGGACGGCGCGATCCTCATGCTGACGCGCGAGAATCACCGGCCTTACCACCGCCCGCAGCTCACGAAGGAACTGTGGCGGGGCGATTCCTCGCTCGAGCGGCTGCCGGTGCACCCCGACGAGTGGTACAGCCAGCAGCGCGTGGACCTGCGCCTGCGGCACGAGGTCATCGAGGTGGACCCCGAGAACCGCCGCCTCTGGGACGAGCTCGGCGAGGTGGTGGAGTACGAAGACCTGCTGCTCGCCACCGGCTGCCGGCCGCGCCGATTGAAGGCCCAGGGGGCCGAGACGAGCAGCGTGCGCTACTTCCGCGACCTCGAGGACTACCTGGACCTCGAACGCCGCCTCGAGCGCATCCAGCACCTGACGCTCGTGGGCGGTGGGTTCATCTCCGTGGAGATGGCGGGCACGCTGCGCGCGCGCGGCAAGGAAGTGACGCTGATCCTCGCCGACGAGTACCCGCTGCATCGGCTGTTGCCGCGCGAGCTGGGCGTGGGCGTCGTGGACTACCTGCGCGAGCTGGGTGTGGAGACGGTGAGTGGAGACTCGCTCATCTCCATCGAGGAGACACCCGAGCTGGTGCACGCGCGCACCGCCATCGGCAACGAGCTCGACACGCAGCTCATCATCGTGGACCAGGGCAGCGAGCCGCAGGTGGACCTGGCGGAAGCCGCCGGGCTCGCCATTGACGACGGCATCGTCGTGGACGAGACCGGGCGCACGTCGAACCCGAACGTGTGGGCGGCGGGAGACGTGGCGGAGTTCCCGTGCCTGGCACTCGGCGTGATCATGCGCATCGAAGGCGCCGACCACGGCGAGTCGCATGGCCGCGCGGTGGGCGCCAACATGGCGGGCGCCGCGAAGCCGTACGACCACCTGCCGGTCAAGTGGTTCCGCGTCGGCGACCTCGAGTTCGAGGGCGTGGGCGAGCTGTGGGCGCGTCTCGGCACGGAGTTGATCTGGGTCGAGCCGGGCCGTGAGGGCGTGGTGTTCTACCTCTCGGACGACGTCATCCGTGGCGTGCTCATGGTGAACATGGAGGACCGCCTCGAATGGGCCCGCGCGCTGATCCGCGAAGCGAAGCCGACAACGGCGGCCGAGCGCTCGGCGCTTGTGACCGCCAAGGCGAAGGCCTAGGCGCCGTCCGAAGTCACAGCGCGAACTCCGGGACCGCTCGGACCGAGGCTAATCCCCCGTCGGCATGATGCCCGCGTTCTCGACCATCAGGATGATCGTGCGCTCGGGCGCGCGCGTGCGGTGCATGACGCCCTTCGGCACCACGAATCCCTGCCTCGCCACGAGCGCGACCGTGCGGCCTTCGAGATCGATCAGGAGCTGACCCTCGACGACGTAGAAGAACTCGTCGTCTTCGCCGTGCTTGTGCCAGTGGTACTCGCCGCGGATGACCCCGACGCGCACGACGGCGCCGTTCACCTGGCACAGCGTCTGGTTGAACCACGGGTGGGTCACGCCGTCGGCGATCGCCTGCACATCGATGGTCTCGAGCGGTCCGTGCAGCAGGTTCAGGCGCGTGTCATACGGATAGTCTGCGGGTCCGCGGGCGTCGGTCATGGTCAGGCTCCTCCATCGCGCCGGCCCTGCGGGTCGAGCGCGTCACGCAGTCCATCGCCCAGGAAGTTGAACGCCAGGAGCGTGAGCGACATGGCG
>JAHFBX010000353.1 GCA_023249815.1 Candidatus Eiseniibacteriota bacterium | reverse complement strand
TTGCGCGCCGCCTCGCCCGGCGCCGACGTCGAGGTGGGCGCGGGAGCCACCGCGCGACTCGCCGCGCGCTGCGGTGCGGCGGTCGTGCTGAACGGCGTCGTGGGCGCGGCCGGGCTCGCCGCCTCGCTCGCCACGCTCGAGCGCGGCGCGCGGCTGGCACTCGCCAACAAGGAGACGCTGGTGATTGGCGCGCCACTGGTCGCCGCCGCGCTCGAGCGAGCCTCGGGCTCGCTCGTTCCCGTCGACAGTGAGCATTCGGCCGCGCTCCAGTGTCTTCAGGGTCGCCCGCCCGCGGAGGTGCTGCGCCTGACGCTGACCGCGTCTGGCGGACCGCTGCGCCACCATCCCGACTGGCGCCGCGCCACGGCCGCCGAAGTCCTGGCGCATCCGGTGTGGGCGATGGGTCCGCGCATCACCACCGACTCGGCGACGCTGTTCAACAAGGGGCTCGAGATACTCGAGGCACGCGCGCTGTTCGACCTGGCGTGGGAGCAGCTGGACGCGGTGATCCATCCGCGCGCCGTGCTGCACGCCATCGCGACGTTCCGGGATGGCTCGCTCGTGGCGCAGGCCGCGAGCCCCGACATGCGGCTTCCCATCCAGTTGGCACTGTCCTGGCCCGCGCGCTGGGGCGAGGCGGTGGCACCGTTGCCGGTCACGGCGCTCGCGGGCTTGGAGCTCCTGCCGCTCGAACCCGAACGCTATCCGGCCTTCACCTGCGCGCTCGCGGCCGGGCGCGCGGGCGGCACGGCACCGTGCGTCGTGAACGCCGCAGACGAAGTGGCCGTGCAGGCGTTCCTGGACGGCGAGATCGCGTTGGGACGCGTGCCGGAGGTGCTGGAGCGCGTCCTCGCCGAACACGACGTGGAGCAGGTCGAATCCCTCGAGCAGCTGCGCGGCGTGGACGCATGGGCGCGTGCGGCGGCCCGCCGCGCGGTGGGCGCGTGAGTCGCCCGATCGTGGCGGTGCGCCTCCGAGCCCTCGGCGACTTGGTGCTCGCGAGCGCGGCGTTCCGCTCGCTCGCCGAGGGGCATCCCGGCTCCGCTCTCCACGTCGTGACGGAGTCGCGGTTCGCGCCGCTGCTGGAGGAGCAGCCGGGGATCGCGAGGGTGTGGCCGCTCGAGCGCACGATCGGTTCGACCCTGGCGACCACGTGGGCGCTCCGCTCGCTCCGCCCGGGCTTGGCCGTGGACTTCTTCGGCAACGCGCGAAGCGCGCTCATCGCGCGCGGCTCGGGTGCCGCCCGCGTGTGGGGCTTCGACCTCCGCGGGCGGCGCGCGTTCTATCACGGCACGGTGCCGCGCGTGCAGCACCCGGGCGGGGACCGGCGCGAGTACGCCGCGGCGTCGTCGCTGCGGCTCGCGCGGGCCGCGGGCGGCGCCGAGACCGATGTGCGGCCGCGGCTCACCTTGAGCGAGCGCGCGAGACGGGAGGGCGAGGAGTGCCTCGCGAACGCGGGTGTGGAAGATCCCGCGCGCACGATCGGGATCGTGCCCGCGGGTTCGTGGCCCAGCAAGACTTGGCCGCTTTCGCACGCGGCGCTGCTCGCGAGAGGTCTGCTCGCGTCGGGATACGGTGTGCTGGCGATCGGCGGGCCCGGCGAGGAAGACGTGCTCGCGCGACTCGCGTCGCTGGCTCCGGCAGTGCGCACGCTGCGCGCGCCGCACGTGCGCGCGCTCGCCGGGGCCATCGCGCCGTTGCGTGCCCTGGTCGGGACCGACAGCGGCCCGCGCCATATCGCCGTGGCGTTCGACGTGCCCACCTACACCTGGTTCGGCCCGGCGCATCCCGAAGCCTGGACGCCGGAAGAACCCCGTCACGGCTGGTGGCGCACGAGCTTGCCGTGCCGTGCGTGCGAGCGCACCGTGTGCCCGCACTGGAACTGCCTGCCCGCACTCGCGGCCGACGAGGCCCGCGAGCGCGTGTTGGCGCACTTGGAACGCCATGGACGACCGAGCGCCGATCTCCGTACTGTTGCTGGCGCGTGACGAGACGCGCGACCTCGAGGAGCTGATCCCCGCGCTGGCGTTCGCCCGCGAGGTGGTCGTGGTGTGGGATCCGCGCGGGGACGCGGCCACGCGCGCGGCCGCGGAGCGGCTCGGCGCCCGCGTGCACGAGCGCGTCTTCGACGGCTTCGGCCCACAGCGGTCGTTCGCGCTGTCGCGGTGCGCGGAGCCGTGGGTGCTGTGGCTGGACGCGGACGAGCGCCTGGACGCCGCCGCGAAGGCAGCGGTGCGCCGGGCGGCCACGGCGCCACCCAGTTCGGCCACGCATCACGCATTGTCTCGCGCGACCTGGTTTCTCGGCCGCCGTATCCGCTACTGCGGCTGGCAGGGGGAGACGCTCGTGCGGCTTTACCGTCGTGACCGCGCGCGCTTCGACGACGCCCCGGTGCACGAGCAGGTCGCGGTGGACGGCGCCCAGGGTCCGCTGCTTCCGGGCACGATCGAACACTGGAGCTACCGCACGTTCGAGGATTGCGTCGCCAAGTGCGTTCGATACGCGCGTGCCGGCGCCGAGAAGGCGTGGCGGCGTGGCCGCCGCGCTGGCGCGCTCGACGTGCTCGTCCGGCCGCCGCTTCGGTTCCTTCGCCAGTACGTGCTCCAGCTCGGATTCCTGGACGGCGGGCATGGACTCGTGCTCTGTGGGTTCGCCGCCGCGCAGGTGTTCCTGAAGTACGCCGACCTCTGGCAGCGGACGCGGGCCGGGACGCGCGCGTGACGACGCTGTGCTGTTTCGGAGCGTGGGACCCGGATTACCCGCGTCATCGCATCGTGCGCGCCGGGCTCGAGGCGGCTGGCCACCGCGTCTTGGACGCGCGCGTCCGGGGCCGCCGCGCGTGGCTTCGCTATCCGGCGCTCGCTGCGGCGTGGTCTCGCGTCGCGCGCGAGTGCCAGGTGGTGTGGGTGCCGGAGTTCCGCCACAAGGACGTGCCGCTCGCCATGATGCTCAAGGGCCGCCGGCCGCTCGTGTTCGATCCGCTCGTCTCGCGCTGGGACACGCTGGTGCAGGACTGGCGGCTCCACCCGGGGGGCTCGGCGCAGGCGGCATGGAATCGCGCCATCGACCGGTGGACGTTCCGCGCCGCG
>JAHFBX010000085.1 GCA_023249815.1 Candidatus Eiseniibacteriota bacterium | reverse complement strand
CGGACGATCAGCCGGGCGAGCGCTTCGCGACGACCGCGCTCGGCAAGCAGCCGATGCGCGTAGACGCTCATGCACTGCCCGCCGCCGCCCGTGAGGATGAAACGCACGCCGAGCAGGCCGTCACCATTGTCGCCTTCACGCCGCCACTTTTCGGAGGGCGGCGAAAACGTGATCGGCTGGTCTACCCAATTGAACGTCTCGGCGGGTTCGAGCCGCTCCGTCGGCTGGCCGCAGCCCGCGGCAAGCGCGAGCATCGTGAGCACCAGCGCGACACCGCGCCGTGTCGCGAGTCGGGCCATGTCCCCTCCCTGGGATCCAGTCGTCGCTCGGATCGCCTCGAGCCTGGCCTCAGTACCAGAACTCCGCACGCGCACGCGGGGGAGTTCTCAGACCGAGCCTAGCACCGAGACGGGAGGCCGACAGCGTCATCCCCATGCAGTAGATTCCACCCATGACGCTCTCGCCCGGCTCCCGGCTCGGCCCCTACGAGATCGTCGCGCCGCTCGGGCGCGGCGGCATGGGGGAGGTGTACCGAGCGCGCGACACACGACTCGGCCGGGAGGTGGCGATCAAGTCGCTCACCGCCGAGTTCGCTCGGGATCCCGAGCGGCTGTCGCGCTTCCGGCGTGAGGCCCAGACGCTTGCGGCCTTGAACCACCCGAACATCGCGGCGATCTACGGCCTCGAGGAGGCTGGCGACGTCCCGCACCTCGTGCTCGAGCTGGTCCAGGGAGACACGCTCGCCGATCGCCTCGGCCGCGGGCCGCTACCGCCGCGTGAGGCCCTCGCGCTGGCGATCCAGGTCGCAGCCGCGATCGAGGCCGCGCACGAGCGCGGCGTCGTGCATCGCGACTTGAAGCCCGGGAACGTGATGATCACCGCTTCCGGCACCGCGAAGGTGCTCGACTTCGGACTGGCCAAGACCGACACGGTTCCCGCGAGCGCCGGAGATCTCGCCGCGTCGCCCACGATCGCCGCGCAGCCGTCGGCCACCGTGCCTGGCGTCATCCTCGGCACCGCGGCCTACATGAGCCCGGAGCAGGCGCGCGGCCTGCCGGTGGACCGGCGCAGCGACGTGTGGTCGTTCGGCTGCCTGCTGTTCGAGGCGTACTCCGGGCGGCCTGCATTCACCGGCGCCACGGTGTCCGACCTGATCGCGCGCATCCTCGAGCGCGAGCCCGACTGGTCGGTGCTGCCGGCGGGCGCACCTCCTCGCGTGCGGGAGATCCTGCGCCGCTGCCTCAAGAAGGAGGCTGACGCGCGACCTCGTGACATCCGCGACGTGAGGCTCGAGCTGGAGGACATCGTTTCGGGCGGACGGCAGGCGGATGCCACGCGCGAGAAGTCCATCGCGGTGCTCCCGTTCGAGAACCAGAGTGGCCCGGACGACGAGTACTTCGCCGACGGAGTCACCGACGAGATCCTGAACGCGCTGGCGCAGGTCGAGGGGCTTCGCGTCGCCGCTCGCACGTCTTGTTTCGCGTTCAAGGGGCGGCGCGAGGACCTGCGTCTGGTGGGCGAGCGTCTCGATGTCGCCACCGTCCTCGAGGGCACGGTCCGCCGTTCCGGCTCCCGCCTGCGCATCACCGTGCAGATGGTGAACGCCGCGGACGGCTACCAGCTCTGGTCCCAGCGCTACGACCGCGAGATGACTGACGTATTCGCGGTGCAGGATGAGATCGCGAACGCCATCGCGTCCCGCCTCCGCGGAACGATACATGCCGAGACCGACCGCAGCCGGGCGCGCAGCGGGACACGTAACCTCGAGGCCTACGAGCTGCTGCTGCGCGGCCGCGCGCTCCAGGGCAAGCGGGGTCGCTTCATCCCGCAGGCCATCGCCTGCTTCGAACAGGCGGTGGCGCTCGATCCGGGCTACGCCGAGGCGCTGGCCTGGCTTTCGGATTCGTACCGGCTGTTGAGCATCTTCGGCGTCGCGCCGCCGAACGTGGAGATGCCGAAAGCAAGGGACCTGGCCGAACGCGCGCTGCGGCTCGATCCCGGACTGGCCGAGGCATGGGTGACGCTGGCGTCCATCGAGGAGGTCTACGAACACAACTATGCCAGGTCCGACGAACTCTACGAGCGCGCGCTTGCCGCTGAACCTCGCAACTCCCGTGCGCGGGCGCAGCGCGCGCTGTGGCGAGCCGCTCGCGGCACGCTGCCCACGGAGGAGGGCCTGGCGGAAGTCCGCCACGCGGTCGAGGACGACCCGCTGAACGCGTGGGTGGGCGGGATGTGCTCCCAGTTGCTCGGCGTCGCCGGCTTGCACGAGGAGTCCATCGCCGAGGCCGAGCGCTCGCTCGAACTGGACCCCGATTCCTTCTACTCCCACTGGAACGTGATGCGAGCGCACGCCTGGGCCGGCCACTACGAGCGCGCGATCCAGGAGGCGCCCGCGCTGTTCAGCGCGTCCGGCCGGCATCAGTGGGCGCTCGGCCTACTAGGGTGGACGTACGGGCGCTCGGGTCGTGCGGACCTCGCTCGCGCGTGTCATGACGAACTCGAGGCGCGCTCCCGCCACGAGTTCATCGCGCCAAGCTGGTTGGCGGTGACGGCGGCCTCCTGCGGGCTCCTCGAGGAGGCGATCCAGTGGGCCGAGCGAGCCGTGGCGGGGAGGGACCCGCTCATCTTGTGGGCCCGCAGCTTCCCGTTCTGGGAGCCGATCCGCGAACACCCGCGATTCGCCGAAGTCACGCGGGGCGTGTGGTGAGCGGGCGAGCTGGCGCAGTTCCGAGACCTGAGCCGCTGCGGGACCGGTCTTCGATAGAGCGTACCGGCCTCACGCAGTAAGCTTGCTACATGCCAGCTCCGAAGTCCGACAGCGAACAGGTGAGCGCCTACATCGCCGCCGCGCCGAAGCCCGCGCGCGCCATGCTGCGTGAGCTGCGGCGCACCATCCGCGCCGCAGCGCCCGAAGCGATCGAGAAGCTGAGCTATGGGATGCCCTACTACCATCACCATGGCCGGCTCACGTACTTCGCGGCGTTCACGAAGCACGTGAGCCTGTTCGTGATGGGCCGCTCGAAGCTCCGCTACGCGGCCACGATGAAGCGTTACCAGACGAGCGCCAGCACGCTGCGGTTCCTGTTCGGCTCGAAGCTTCCCGTGCGCTTGGTGACGAACCTGGTCCGGGCACGCGTCCGCGAGAACGAAGCCGCCCGATGACGGTGCCGCCACCGCGAGATCCCGGAGACGACGCCCCACCGCACGCCCCGGGGGACAGCTCCGGCCAGGGCTCCGCGTCCTGGACCCGCGTCCACGGGCTCTTCAACGAGGCCCTCGAGCTCGAGCCCTCCGCCCGCGAAGCGTTCCTGGCTCGCATCGGGGAGTTCGATTTGGCACTCGTTGACGAGCTGCGCTCGCTCCTCACCGCCTACAGGGAGTCCAGTGGTTTCCTCGGCGCGCCACCCGGTTCGACGTTCGTCCCGAACGTCTCTCCCGGCGAGAAGCTCGGGCCCTACCGGCTGGTGGAGGAGATCGGCCGCGGCGGCATGGGCGTGGTCTATCGCGCCACCCGGGATGACGAGAGCTTCGTCAAGCAGGTCGCGATCAAGCTCATCGATCCCGGCATGCGCTCCGACGAGATCCTCAAGCGCTTCCGCGCCGAGCGGCAGATCCTCGCCATGCTCGAACACCCCCACATCGCGCGGCTGATCGACGGCGGCACCACGGCGGACGGCAGTCCCTACCTCGTGATGGAGTACGTCTCGGGGAAGCCGCTGCTGCCGTATTGCGACGAACACCGGCTCGACGTGGACGCGAGGCTCGCGCTGTTCCTCACCGTGTGCGACGCGGTGCAGTTCGCGCACCAGCGGCTGGTCGTGCATCGCGACTTGAAGTCCGAGAACGTCCTCGTCACCGAGGACGGCTCCCCGCGGCTCCTGGACTTCGGGATCGCGAAGCTCATCTCGCCCGAGGCGGGGGTGGCCGCCGGCACGGTCACCGCGCCCATGCAGCGCATGCTCACGCCCGACTACGCCAGCCCCGAGCAGATCCGTGGCGAGCCGGCCACCGTGGCCGGCGACGTCTACTCGCTCGGCGTCATCCTCTACGAGCTCCTGTCCGGCTCGCGTCCGCTTCGCTTTGACACCCGGACACCCGAGGAGATCCTCCGTGTCATCACTGGCGTGGATCCGCCGCCGCCGAGCACCGTCGCGGCCAAGTCGCCCGAGGGCGAGGCCGCCCGCCGACGGAGCGACACGACGAGCCGACTTCGTCGCCGGTTGCGCGGTGATCTCGACTACGTGGCACTCAAGGCGCTGGAGAAGGATCCCGCGCGGCGCTACGCCTCGGTGGACCAGCTCGCCCAGGACGTGCGCCGGCACCTGGAGGGCCTCCCGGTCCTGGCGCGCGGCCGGTCCACGGCGTACCTCGTCTCGCGTTTCGTAAGGCGCCACCGCGCCGCGATCATCGCCGCCTCGCTCATCGCGGCATCGCTTATCGCCGGGCTCGCAGGCACCGCTTGGCAGGCACGCGTCGCGGGGCAGGAGCGCGACCGCGCGAATCGTCGCTTCCACGACGTGCGCGAGCTGGCACACGCGGTGGTGTTCGACATCCACGACGCCATCGCCAACCTGCCGGGCTCGACCAAGGCGCGCGAAACGCTCGTCGAGCATGCGCTTCGCTATCTCGACGGGCTGAGCCGCGAATCACGCGAAGACTTCGCGCTGCAGCACGAGCTGGCGCTGGCCTACGCCAAGGTCGGGGATGTGCAGGGCCGCCCGATGTTTCCGAATCTCGGCCGGTCCGCCGAAGCCCTGCAGAGCTATGACAAGGCGTTGGCGCTGCTCCATGCGGTGTCCCTCGTTCACCCTGAATCGTCGTCGGTCGTGCACGATCGGTTCGTCGTGTCCCAGCGACGTTCGGATCTCCTGAACGTGATGGGGCGACCACGCGAGGCGCTCACCGAGTCGGAGGAGACGCGCACGGGGATCCTCGCCGAGCTGGCACGGCGCCCCTACGATCGCGTGTTCGAGGGCGATCTCTGCGTGACCTACGGTCGCATCGTGAACATGAAGCAGGCGGCTGCGGACACCGTGGGCGCGATCGTGGATTGCACCGCGTATCTCGAGCTCGTCGAGCGCATGTACCGGAGGGATCTCGCCAGTCCCAACCTGCGTCGGGGCGCGCTCATCGCCAACACGAAGATGGCCGAGCTGCGCGGGATGCGAGGCGAGCGCGACTCCGCCGAGGCCCACTACCGGCGCGCCGAGAAGCTCGCCCGCGAGGCCGTCGCGACGCAACCCAACAACACGGACGCTTCGCGCGACCTATCCATCGTGTACGGCGCGCATGGCCTGTTCCTCGCCGAAGCGGCCGACCTGGACTCCGCGCTGGCCGTCTACGACCTTGGCATGAAGATCGCCGAAGACCTCGCGGCCGCGGACCCGGAGAACTTCCTGCAGCGCGGCGATGTCGCCGCGGGGCACTACGAGATCGGCTCCATGCTCATGAAGGGCCGTCGCCACGAGGCGGCCGAACGCGAGTTCGGCGAGGCGTACCGCCGCTACTCCCAACTCGCGACCGCGGACACAGGGAACGCGGAGTTCCGCACGTACCAGGCGCGCAGCGGCCGGGGAGCGGGCGAGGCCTGCATGGCGCTGTCACGCGCCGGTGGCTCGAGCGCGGCGCGCGACACGTGGCGGGCGCGCGCACTCGATTGGCTGTCCCGGAGCCTCCAGTTCTACCGCACGCTCGACAGCGTCGGCGCCCTCACGGGCGAGGAGCAGGCGGCGCCGCGCGAGTTGGAGAGGCTGATCGCGGATCTCCGCGCCGGAGGCGGCTGAGTCACTCTAGGCTCAGGCGCCGCGCGATTCCGCGCCCGAGAGCTCGCGGTAAAGCCAGGCGCGCGCGATCGCCCAGTCCCGCTTGACCGTCACCGAGGACACGCTGAGCACCACGCCGGTATCCTCGATGGTCAGCCCCCCGAAGTAGCGAAGTTCCACCACGCGAGCCTGTCGCTCGCTCAGACGCGCCAAGTCGATCAGCGCGCGGTCCAGGTCGTCGAACGCGACCGGCAGGTCGCCGGCGACGAGCATCGTGGCATCGAGCGACACGCGCGACCGGCCGCCGCCTCGTTTCTGCGCGCGCCGCCGCCGCGCGTGATCCACGAGGATGCCGCGCATGGTCCGCGCCGCGACGCCCAGGAAGTGATGTCGGCCCTGCCAGTGGATGTGCTGCTGCCCGACCAGGCGCAGGTAGGTCTCATGGGCGAGCGCCGTGGGCTGGAGGGTGTGGCCGGCTCGCTCACGCCTGAGATAGCTGGCCGCGAGCCGGCGCATCTCCTGGTAGACGATGGGGACGAGGCGCTCCAGCGCGCCGGGATCCCCGCGCGCCACGCCATTCAACGTCTCTGTGATCGCCTCATCGCCCACGAGCGGCCCTCGGTGTTGGACGTTAAGAATACAGCCGCATGAACGTCTGGGCCACATTCGACTCCACGCGAGTGGCTGCGGGCCCACAATATCCGCCTTCCTGATTCGTCTACACCGGTAGATGAATGACTCGGTGAGCCTGGAGCGGATGGCGATCGAACGGAATCAGCGGATCTCCGAAGTGGTCGAGCGGGAGCAGTCCCGCCTGCGTGGCTTCATACGCCGGCGGGTGCCCGACGCCCGTGACGCTGAGGACATCCTGCAGGAGGTCTTCTACGAACTCGTGGAAGCGAACCGCCTGCTGATGCCGATCGACCACGTCACCGGCTGGTTGTTCCGCGTGGCGCGCAATCGCATCACCGACCTGTTCCGCAAGCGCAGGCCGGAACGCCTGGGCGACGCCGTGGCCGGGGATGAGGAGGGGCTTGGGATCGGGGAGCTGTTGCCTTCCCCCGAAGCGGGGCCGGAGGCGCTCCACGCCCGGAGCGTGCTGCTCGAAGAGCTCGAGGCCGCGCTGGACGAATTGCCGAAGGAGCAGCGCGACGTGTTCGTGGCACACGAGCTGGAAGGCAGGAGCTTCAAGGAGATGGCTGCCGAGACCGGCGTGAACGTGAACACGCTGCTGTCGCGAAAGCGCTACGCCGTGCTGCACCTGCGGGAACGATTGCGCGAGACGTACGAAGACCTGACCAAGGGGTAGGAGACTCCACATGAACGCACGACTGAAGAAACTGCTCATGTTCTCGCCGCTCATCCTCATTGCGTTCGCGGCATTCGTCGCGCTGGGTGGCGTGGTCATCCGGGAGCTCTGGAACTGGCTCCTGCCGCCACTGTTCGCCTGGCACACGATCACGCTGTGGCAGGCACTCGGGCTCCTCGTGCTCTGCCGCCTCCTGTTCGGCGGCTTCGGCATGCAGGGCGGGCCTGGGCCGCGCGCACGGATGCGGATGTGGGACCGGTGGGACTCCATGACCCCCGAGGAGCGACAGCGAGTGCGGGAAGGCATGCGCGGGAAGTTCGGCTTCGGTTCGTCCGCGGGCGAGAGCCAGGGACACGTCTAGCGACGAGGCTTGGGGACCGCGGCAGGCCCGCGCGGTCCCTCGAACACTCTCCTTGACAGCTTAGGAGAGCCGGCCTAGACTCCTGACCATCTTAGGAGGAGACATGCCCGGCGAAGCCCAGCTCCTGCAAGGAACGCTCGACCTTCTGATCCTCAAGGCGGTCTCCCTGGGCCGGCTCCACGGCTACGGGATCCTGCTGCGCATCGGCCAGATCTCCGGGCAGGCGTTGCTCGTCGAGCAGGGCGCGCTCTACCCCGCGCTGTTCCGGCTCATGCGCCAGGGTCTGCTCAACGCGAGCTGGGGCACGTCGGACAACAACCGCCGCGCCAAGTTCTACGAGCTCACGGTGGAGGGGCGGAAGCGCCTGCGCGAGGAGACGGAAGGCTGGAACCGTCTCGCCAGCGCGATCGCTTCCGTCCTCGCCGCTCAGCCGGGCGAGGCGTGAGCATGATGGCCGCGCTGCGTTCACTCGGTGCCAAGCTCTTCCGTCGCGGGGCGCTCGACGCGGACATGGACGCGGAGATGCGCTCGCACGTCCAGCTCCGCGCCGACGACCTCGAGCATGCCGGGCTGCCCCGGCCCGAGGCCGAACGCCGTGCGCGCGTCGAGTTCGGCGGCCAGCTCCGGTTCAAGGAGGAGATCCACGACGCGATCGGCGGCGGCTTCCTCGACACACTCGGACAGGACCTGCGCTACGCCGCGCGCATGCTGCGCAAGTCCCCGAGCTTCACCATCGTGGCCATCCTCACGCTGGCGCTGACGATCGGCGCCAACGCCGTCGTGTTCGCGGCGCTGAACGCGATCATCTTGCGCCCGCTCAACGTGCCGAGGGCCGAGAGCCTGTACTCCGTTCACCGCGTGCGCGACGACTCGGCGAACCAGTCGTACCCGGACTACGTCGACGTGCGCGATCGCAACCGCAGCTTCGAGGACCTTGCGGCCTACAACATCCTGCAGGCAGGGCTCGAGTCGGGTGACGAGCCCACCCGCACCTGGCTGCTCGCCGTGAGCGGGAACTATTTCGACGTGCTCGGGATCAAGCCGCACCTGGGGCGCTTCTTTCACGCCTCCGACGAGCACGGGCCCGACAGCGCGCCGTACATCGTGCTGTCCCACGCTTACTGGCACCGTCACTTCCGCGACGACCCGGGCGTCGTCGGGCGCGTCGTTCGCGTGAACAAGCATCCGTTTACCATCCTCGGCGTGTCACCGCCTCGCTTCAACGGCACGCTGCTGTTCTTCGCCCCCGACTTCTTCGCGCCCATGGTGAACCAGGCCCAGCTCGAGGGCGCGAGCGTTCTGAGTGCGCGGGCGAACCGCTGGATCTTCATGACGTTCGGGCATCTCAAGACGGGGGTGACGCGCGAGCAGGCAGCCTCCGACTTCAGCGCGCTCAGCGAATCGCTCGGCAAGACCTATCCCAAGGATCACGCGCCCGCGAAGTACACGCTGGCGCGGCCGAGCCTCTACGGCGAGTTCCTGGGCGGACCGATGCGGGCGTTCTTGACCGCGCTGATGCTGCTCGCTGCGCTCATCCTGCTCGCGGCATGCGCCAACCTGGGCAGCCTGTTCGCCGCGCGCGCCGCGGACCGCGCCCGCGAACTCGCCCTACGACTCGCGCTCGGCGCCGGTCGCCTGCGCGTGCTTCGCCAGCTCCTCACGGAGGCGGTGCTGATCGCGTTGATCGGAGGCGCGCTCGGGCTCACGGCCACGGCACTGCTGCTCCAGGCCTTGAGCGCGTGGCAGCCGTTCCCCCAGTTCCCGCTCAATGTGCCGATGACCCCCGACCTGAACGTGTGCGCGGTCGCGCTGGTCCTGGCACTCGCGAGCGGATTCCTGTTCGGCGCCGTCCCGGTGCGACAGGTGCTCCGCACCGACCCCTACGCCGTCCTCAGGTCGGGGACCACTGGGGGTGTCGGGCGGGGGATCACGTTGCGCGACGTACTGCTGGTCGCGCAGATCGCCATCTGCGCGCTGCTCGTCACGTCCTCGATCGTCGCCGTGCGCGGACTCACCCGCTCGCTGCACAGCGACTTCGGGTTCGAACCACGGAACACGATGCTCATGAGCACCGTGCTCGACATGGCGGGCTACCGCGGCGACGCGGTGGCCCCGATGCAGAAGCGGATGCTCGACGGGCTGGAGTCCATTCCCGGCGTGACGGCGGTCGGCGCCGTGGATTGGGTGCCGCTCACCACCGGCGATGGCCCAGGAACGTACGTGTTCAAGGACGAGAC
>JAHFBX010000084.1 GCA_023249815.1 Candidatus Eiseniibacteriota bacterium | reverse complement strand
CCCTCGGCACTGGCGAACGCGAAGGTCGAACGAATCCGCGGTGCGCAGGCGCGTGACGACGGCCACGAGTACCGCGCGTACCACAAGATCGACGCCGAGGGCGCTCCCTCCGGCAAGTACCTGGTGGATGCGAACGGCGACGCGGTGTGGTTCGTGGATCCCGGGATCAACGGCTTTCATACGAAGCGCCCGGACGGCTCCTCGGTGAAGAAGTTCGACGCGCCGAAGGCCACGCTCATGAGCTACATCATCCGCGGCATCCTGGACCGCAAGCTGCCGTGGGGGCTGGTGCTGTTCGGCGTGATGATCTCGGTGATGTTGGAACTGGTGGGCATCCCGTCGCTCGCGTTCGCGGTGGGCGTCTACCTGCCCATCTCGTCGTCGTCGCCCATCTTCATCGGCGGTCTCGTGCGCTGGCTCGTGGACCGCGCGAGGCGCAAGGAACTCGCGCACCGGAACCTGAGCGAGGATCAGCTGCTCGCCGAGGGCGACAAGAGCCCCGGCGTGCTGATGGCGTCGGGCTACATCGCGGGTGGCGCCATCGCCGGCATCCTCATCGCGTTCCTGGCAGGCGTGCTCACGGACTTCGACAATAGGATCGCCACGTGGGCGGCCGCGAGGAATCCGTTCTTCGCCGGCGAGTCGGCCAACGTGCTCGCGCTGATCCCGTTCGCGGGAATCGTGCTGCTGCTGTGGATGGTGGGCCGCGAGAAGCTGCTGTCCGGGAGGAAGGGGTAGACACGACCCCCATGAGTGACGCGGCGAAACCCCGCGCGACGCCGGCGATCCTGAACGCCGGCGCGCTCGCCGGGCTGCTCGACATCACGGCCGCTAGCGTCCAGGCGTTCTTGCGCGGCCGCTCGCCCATGCGCGTGCTGCAGTCTGTCGCGAGCGGCTGGCTGGGGAAGGACTCGTACGCGCACGGCGGTTGGTCGGCGGCGCTCGGGTTCGTGACGCACTTCAGCATCGCGACAACGTGGGCCGCCCTGTTCTGGCTCGCGAGCCGTCGCATGCCGGCACTGGTGCGAAACGCGTGGGTGAGCGGCCCGCTCTACGGCCTGTTGGTCTACGCCGTGATGTACGAAGTCGTGATCCCGCTCTCCGCCATCCATCGCCGGGTACCACGCACACCGCAAGACGTCCTGATCGGGCTTCTGATCCATGTCTTCTGCGTCGGGCTGCCGATCGTGATGGTCATTCGCGCGCACACGCCGCGGCGCGACACGAGCTTGAGCTAGCGGCTCCGTCCAGGCGATCGGCGCCGTCGCGAGTCCGCTCACGACGACGCCGTTTCGTCTCGTGCGGCGGGAGCTCCCGACCTCAGTGCGCCTCGTGCTTGTCGTGGCTCGACACGAACTTGTCGAGCGGCCGGCCGATGATGAACAGCACCACGCCGGCGATCACGGCGATCGCGGTCATGAGCGTGAAGAACTGCGCCTTCGGCATCTGCTCGTAGAACGTGCCGAGGTAGCCGGTCATGTAGTTGCCGATGAAGTTCGCGAGGAACCACACGCCCATCATCATCGAGACGATGCGCGCCGGCGCGACCTTGGTGACGAACGACAGCCCGATGGGTGACAGATAGAGCTCGCCGAACGTGTAGATCGCCGTGCTGCTCACGAGCCACAGGATGCTGCGCTTGGCGTCGGCCGAGGACAGGCCCTGCGCCGCCACGATCATGATGATGAAACCCAGTCCGAGCAGCACGCAGCCCATGGCCATCTTCGTCAGGCTCGTGGGCTCCTGGTTCCTCGCCGACTGCCAGCCCCAGAATGACGTGAGCAACGGCGTGAACAGGAAGATCATGAACGGGTTGAACGCCTGGTACCACGTGGATGGCATGTCCCAGCCGAAGAAATTCCAGCGCGTGTTTTGATCGGCCCACACTTGGAGCGTGTTGCCCTGCTGCTCGTACACGGCCCAGAACGACGCGACGATGAAGCACGCCACGCAGATGACGAGCACGCGCATCCACTCCTCGCCGGTCATCTTCTCCTTCACCACCGCAACCTGCGCCCTGCGTTGCGCGAGCACGTCCGGCGCCAGGTGCTTCTGGTTCATGAGGTAGAAGACGAGCCCGAGCACCATGCCCACGCCGGCCGCGGCGAATCCGTAGTGCCAGCCGACCTTCTGGCCGAGCGTGCCGCACACGAGCGGCGCCAGGAACGCGCCGACATTGATGCCCACGTAGAAGATCGAGAACGCGCTGTCGCGTCGCTTGTCACCCGGCGGGTAGAGCAGGCCGACCTGCGTGCTGATGTTCGGCTTGAAGCAGCCGTTCCCGAGGATCAGGAACAGCAGCGCGGGGAAGAACAGCGATTCGACCGCCATCAGGAAGTGGCCGATCGCCATGAGGATGCCGCCGATCACGACGGTGCGGCGCTGGCCCAGGATGCGGTCGGCGAGCATGCCGCCGAAGAACGGCGTGAAGTACACGAAGCCGGTGTACAGCCCGTATACCCATGAGCTCAGCGGCTGCGCCGTGTAGCTGGTGTGGAACAGCGCCTCGAACATGCCCCGCACGGCGTTGAACCCGAGCACCCGCGCGCCCACGTCGGGCTGGATGAACAGGTGACTCAGCATGTACAGCACGAGCAGCGAACGCATGCCGTAGTAGGAGAACCGCTCCCACATCTCGGTGAGGAAGAGGATGAACAGCCCCTTCGGATGCCCGAGGAACGTGCCTTCGCGGGCGGCGTCGGGTGGCGAGGCGACGGCAGTGGACATCGGGATGGCCTCCACAGGTGGCAAGCGTGGGAACGAGCGCGCGGCAGCATAGCCGCTCGGGAACGGGCGAAGCCATGGCCGAATGCGCAACACCGCCGAACGCGGCCATGGGCGAGATGCCCGCGAGCATCGCGGGACCCGGGCACGAAATCGCCACGTGCGGCGGCCGGCGGGGGCCGCTAGAGTCGTGGGGGACCCGCACGCTTTCACGACCTGCTCCAGGGAGAGCCCATGCCCGCCACCTCGCAGCAGACTTCGGTCCTCGAGCGCTTCCTGCGCTACGTCCAGGTGGACACCACGTCGGATCCCACCTCGACCACCATTCCCAGCACCGCGAAGCAGCTGGTGCTCCTGGACCAGCTCGTGGCCGAGTTGAAAGCGCTCGGCCTCGCCGACGCGACGCGGGACGAGTTCGGTATCGTCATGGCGACGCTTCCCGCCACGCCCGGACACGAACGCGCTCCCGTGATCGGCTACCTCGCCCATGTGGACACCTCGCCCGAGATGAGCGGCGCCAACGTGAAACCGATCGTGCACCGCGACTACGATGGCCGCGACCTGGTGCTCCCCGACGACGCGAGCGCGGTACTGTCCCCGCGCGAGGACGCGCACCTCGCGGGCAAGAAGGGCGAGGACATCGTCACCGCATCGGGCACCACGCTGCTCGGCGCCGACGACAAGTCCGGCGTGGCCGTGGTGATGGCAGCCGTGGAGCAGTTCGTGAAGCGTCCGGAGCTCGTGCATGGGCCGATCCGCGTCTCGTTCACACCGGACGAGGAGATCGGCCGCGGCGTACGCCACTTCGACGTCGCGCGCTTCGGGGCGCACTGCGCCTACACGCTCGACGGCGCGGCGCTCGGCACAGTCGAGGCCGAGACGTTCAGCGCCGATTCGATGATCGTCACGTTCCAGGGGCGCAACACGCATCCCGGATTCGCGCAGGGTGTCATGGTGAACGCAATCAAGGTGGCGGCGGACTTCGTGAGCCGGCTGCCGCGAACATCGCTGTCACCCGAGACGACGCGCGATCGCGAGGGATTCGTGCACCCGAACAACGTGGACGCCACGGTGGACCGCACGAGCGTCAAGTTCATCATCCGCGACTTCGAGACGAAGGAGCTGGCAGCGAACGAGGACCTGCTCCGGAAGCTCGCGCAAGAGACCGTGAAAGACTGGCCCGGCTCGAGCGTGTCGTTCGAGGTGACCGCGAGCTACCGCAACATGCGCGACGTGCTGTCGCACCACCCCAAGGTGGTCGAGCTGGCGCGCGAGGCGGTCCGGGAGGCCGGCATCACGCCCGTGAACAGCCGCATCCGCGGCGGCACGGACGGCTCGATCCTCACCGAGATGGGGCTTCCGACGCCGAACATCTTCACCGGCCAGCACCGGTTCCACTCGCGCCTCGAGTGGATCTCGGTCCAGGACATGGAGGCGTCCGTGCGCGTGCTCCTGAACCTGGCGCGGGCGTGGGCCGGCGACAAGGTCACACCGCGAACTTGAGCAGCATCACGTCACCGTCGGCCACGACGTGGTCCTTGCCCTCCATGCGGTAGAGCCTGGCTGAGCGCGGTGTCGCCGGCGTGGATCGTCCACGCACGTGTTGACGTACCCCTGCACCTCGTTCACGGGCGTCCACCTCGCGGATGTGGGTGAGGAACTTGTTGCCGAGCCCTTCGCCCTGGCTCGCGCCCTTCACCAGGCCGGCGATGACTACGAAATCGATGACCGCGGGGATGACGACGTCCGCCTTGGCGATCCTCCGCAGCTCGGCCAGGCGCGCAGCGGGGACCGTGACGATGCCGACGTTCGGGTCGATGGTGCAGCACGGGAAATTCGCTGCTTCCGCCTTGCGCGTGTGGGTCACGGCGTTGAACAGCGCGGACTTGCCCACGTTGGGCAGACCGACGATTCCGGCTCTGAGCATGGGGGTTGGGGCTTTCGAAGCGGGGTGGGGCCCGGTGAGGCGCGGCCCGCGTGCGGCGGGCCGGCGCCCGCGCGCGGAGCATCGGCGTGAGCGGGGCAGGAGTCAGGAAGAGCGCGGCATGATACCGGTGTCGACCCGTGATGTGGTACTCGTGCGAGCCGTAAAGAGCGCTGGTCGGAGATTCCGCCACCTTCGTCGGCTCCCCCGTGGCGCCGGGTCGGCGCTCGAGTTCAAGGTCCACGGTCCGCGGCATGGGGCCGCAAGTGGAGGACGCATGCGTCGCATCGTCGTGGGGTTGGCCGCAGTCGTGTTCGTCATCGCCGCAAGCCTGTCCTTCATTCACAGCGTGGGCGCCCAGCCCCCGGGCGGCACACCAGGCGGGCCTCCCGGCACCCCTCCGGGCGGTGCTCCCGGCGGCCGTCCCCCGGGCGGCATGATGTCCGCGCCCGTGGACTCGTTCGTGGCCGAGCGCGACAGCCTCGCGAAGGAGCTGATGCAGAAGTACGCCGGCAAGGAGGGCGCTCCGGCCGAGAGCGTGTTCAAGAACATCAAGATCCTGAAGGGCATCACGGTGGAGAACCTGCTGCGTCGGATGAACCTGGGCTACGGCCGCTCGCTGGGCGTGCGCTGCCAGCACTGCCACGTGCTCGGCCACTGGGACGAGGAGGACAAGCCCACGAAGCAGATCGCGCGCGACATGATGGTCTTGACAGGCAAGATCAACGACGAGCTCCTGCCGGCGATCAAGAACATCAAGAGCGAGAAACCAGGCGTCAACTGCGGCACGTGCCATCGCGGAGTGGCGCGGCCGGGCACCGGGCCGATGGCGAGCCAACGCGGCGGCCCCGCTCCGGGAGGTCCACGCTGATCGCGGCGTCCGACGCGAGCATGTATCTCCCACGGCGACCGCCGCGCTCCAGCGAATCCCGTAGACTGGCCGCATGATCCTCGACCCGCGCGCGCTGCCCACGAGCGACGTCTATCGATTCCTGATCTCGGCCGTGGTGCCACGGCCGATCGCGTTCGTGTCGACCATCGGTGGCGACGGCGGCATGAACCTGGCACCGTTCTCGTATTTCAACGCCGTCTCGAGCGAGCCGCCGCTCGTGACCATCGCGATCAACGTTCGCGACGGTGATCCCAAGGACACGCTGCGAAACATCCGCGAGACCAAGGAGTTCGTGGTGAACGTGGTCAGCGAGTCACTGCTTGACGCCATGGTGAGCACGGCGGGTGACTGGCCGCGCGGCACCAGCGAGTTCGGCCCGGCGGGGCTGACGCCCGCGCCCAGCGCACGCGTGCGGCCGCCCTACGTGGCGGAGTCGCCGCTCCAGCTCGAGTGCACGCTCTACAGCGAGGTCACGCTCGGGAACAGCGTCCTCATGGTGGGTGAGGTGATCCTGGCGCGCGTGCGCGACGACGTGCTCACCGACGGCAAGGTGGACGCTGCCAAGCTGGCGCCCGTCGGGCGGCTGGGGGGCGAGTTCTACGCACCGCTCGGGCCCGTGCTCCGGCGCAAGCGCCCGCGCGTGTCGCGCGCCACGGGTGAAGCGCAGGGCTGACGCGCGATGAACGCTACCCCCCCGACCCGACGACACATCGTCCGTTGCTGGGCCGGGCTCGCGTTCGCCGTCGCAGCGCTGGCGTGGCCCACGCGGTCGCACGCCGCGAGCAGCAGCGACTTCCTCGAACGCCACACGCTGACGCGAGGCTTCCGATCGGGTCAGCCGGTGGACATCGCACTCCCGAACGACCAACGCGAAGTGCTGTTCCTGCGTTCGGGTCCGCGAGACCGCGCGCAGTCGCTGTGGGCGTGGGACCTCGCGACGGGTGCCGAACACGAGCTGGCGACGGCCCAGGGCCTCACCGCGGGTGCCACGGAGACGCTCTCGCCCGAGGAACGCGCGCGGCGCGAGCGGCTGCGGCAGACCGCGCGCGGATTGACCGCGTTCCAGCTCTCGCGCGACGGCCAGCTCGTGCTGGTGCCCTACTCCGGCCGGTTGTTCCTGCTCTCGCGACCGGGCTACCGGGCGCGCGAGCTGGGCGGCGCCGGACTGCCGTCCGCCGCGGATGCGCGGCTGTCGCCCGACGGTCACTCGGTCGCGCTGGTCCGCACGAACGAGATGCGCGTGCTCGACGTGGCGAGTGGCGCCGAGCGCGTGATCGCGAGCCCGGAGAGCGCGGGCGTCACGTGGGGCCTGCCCGAGTTCGTCGCGCAGGAGGAGATGGACCGCTTTGAGGGTCATTGGTGGTCGCCCGACTCGCGCTGGCTCGTGGTGCAGCGCACCGACCACGCCGGCATGGAGCGGCTGCAGATCGTGGACCCCTCGAATCCGACGAGGCCGCCCGAGGTGAACCCCTATCCGAGGCCCGGCGAACGCAACGCGGATGTGCGCCTCGCAGTGTTCCCTGCCACGGGCGGCGCGCCGGTGTGGGTGGATTGGGACCGCGCCGCGTGGCCCTACCTGTGCCGCGTGCGCTGGCAGGAGACCGGCCCGCTCACGATCCAGGTCATGGATCGTCGCCAGCAGCAGTTGTCGCTCCTGAGCGTTGACCCGGCCACCGGACGCACCGCCCCGCAGCTGGGCGAGCGGGACGCCGCATGGATCAACCTGTTCAAGAACACGCCGTGGTGGCTCGCCGACGGCAAGAGCTTCCTGTGGGTCACCGAGCGCGACGACACCGGTCCGCAGCTCGATCTGCAGCTGGCTGACGCCACCAGCCGCCGGCTCACGCCGGTGGGGTTGCGCGTGCGCGAGCTGCTCGCGGTGGACGAGACGCGCCGTGTCGCCTACGTGAGCGCGAGCGACGAGCCGACCGAGCCGCATGTCTGGGCGGTGGACTTGAAGAAGCCGTGGAAGGCGCGACGCTTGGGGACGGAGCGCGGCGTCGAGGCGGCGGTGTTCTCGAAGAACGTAGCGTTGCGCGTGCGCAGCCTCAAGCCGGAGCAGGGCGCGCCACGCTGGATCGTCGAGGACGCGAGCGACCACCGGCTCGGCGAGCTGCGATCGGTGGCCGAAGCGCCCGGCGTGGAACCGAACGTGGAGTGGACGCGCGTGGGTCCCGATTCGCTGCGCGCGTTCATCGTGCGCCCGAGCGACTTCCAGCCTGGCCGGCGCTACCCGGTGATCGACTGGGCCTACGCCGGACCGCACTCCCAGCGCGTGCTGCGCGCGGGCCGGCAGTACCTGCTCGAACAGTGGCTCGCCGACCAGGGCTTCATCGTGGTCACGGTGGACGGCCGCGGCACACCCGGCCGCGGGCGCTCGTTCGAACGCGCCATCCGTGGCGACCTGATCGGACCCGCGCTCGCCTACCTGCGCGCGGCGCTCGCCGAGCTGTGCGCGCGGCACGTCGAGATGGACGGCTCGCGCGTGGGAGCGCTGGGCTGGTCGTTCGGCGGCTACTACGCGGCGCAGGCCGTGGAATGGGCGCCCGAGGTCTACCGCGCCGCGGTCGCGGGCGCGCCGGTCGTGGACTGGCACGACTACGACACGTTCTACACCGAGCGCTACCTGGGCGTGCCGCCCGCCGACTCGGCGGCCTACACGCGCAGCTCGGCGCTGCTCAAGGCAGGGGAGCTGTCGCGGCCGCTGCTCATCGTGCACGGCACCGCCGACGACAACGTGTACTTCGTCAACAGCCTCAAGCTGTGCGCGACGCTGAACCGCGCCGGCAAGAAGTACGAGTTCCTGCCGCTCCCGGGCCAGACGCACGTGGTGACGGCACCCGAGCAGGTGCGCCAGTACTACGCGCGCGCGCTCGAGTTCCTGAAACGCGAGCTGGGCGGCGTGGGCGACGCAGCGCCGCCCCGGCCGTGAGCCGACCGCCGCTTCGCGATCGCGAGCGAGCGGCCGCGAGCGGACGCCGATGAGCGCGATCGCGCGCATCCCCGTCCGCGGTCCCGAGGACGTGTGGACGTTCACGCAGCGGAACGTGCCGCTGTGGGACATCCTCGAGTTCTTCCCGCGCGACGCCATCGGCCCGCGTGGGCCGTCCGACGCGCCGCGGCCCTACGAGGTGAAGACGATCGTCCTCGAAACCGATCTCGGCTGGTCGTTCGAGACCGACATCCAGTTCGGCACCTGGGTGTTCCGGCCGCGCTCGCCGAAGGGCCCCGGCATGATGAAGTGGTGCCGCGACCACGGGCTCGAGCCCGGCGTCAGCATCGTGTTCGAGAAGCTCGACGAACGGCGCTTCGCGCTTCGTCTCGAGCGGCCCGGCGAGTGACCGCGCGTCACGACAGCGCGCATCAGACCGGCAGGTGGGCGAGCACCTCTTCAGTGTCCGGGAACCGGCCTTCCTGCTTCTTCGAGAACACGAGCTGACCGTCCACGGTCACCTCGAACACGCCGCCACTGCCACGCGTGAGTGTCGCGTCGACTCCTCGCTGCTTCCTGATCTCGGCCGCCAGACCGGAGGCCCGGGGCAGGTAGCCTCACTGCCCGCAGTAGAGGATGTCCACCGTCATGCGCACCTCCTGTGTAGGACCGCGCCACGAGCCGACGCGTGACAGCCTACAAGATGCGAAGCGCCCGTGGCGAGATTCGCGCGATCCTCGTGCGGGCGCCCGTCGGTTTGGACGGAGAACTCAGCCGCCACTCGTTTGACCGTGGCGAACGTCGCGGGCAATCTGGACGCATGGGATTCCGCACACCAGGGATCGGGGACCGCTTGCGCGCCGCCATCGGCGAGGGCTTGCGCGCGCAGGAGCCGTTGCGCCACCACACGACGCTTCGCGTCGGCGGCCCGGCGGATTGGTTCGTCGCCGCGAGAACCCAGGATCAGTTGGTGGCCGCGTTGCGCGCGGCGCACGAACTCCAACTCCCGAGCTTCCTGCTGGGCGGGGGCAGCAACCTGCTCGTTTCGGACGAAGGCTTCCGCGGCCTCGTCGTAAAGAACGCCATCGAGGACGTGGCGTTCGACGGCACAACCGTGCAGGTGGGCTGCGGCGCGGACTACTTGGGCTTCATCGAACAGTGTCGCGACCAGTCGCTGGTGGGCCTGGCCTACGCCGCGGGCATCCC
>JAHFBX010000083.1 GCA_023249815.1 Candidatus Eiseniibacteriota bacterium | reverse complement strand
TTCCATCGCCACCGCGCGGCGTCCGACCAGCGCGGATGTTCCGCTGTGGCGCCGGCCCCGTCGCGAACGGATCGCGGCACCGAACACGAGCAGGAAGAACGCGAGCGTGATCCCGGTCACCGCAATGACGAGCGGGCGTGCCACACGTACGGCGGAGTCGTCGAATAGGATGAGTCCGCCGATTGCGAGTGCGAGCGCTCCACCCACGGCGAGCACGCCATGGCTGTGCACCTTCAATTCGGCGAGCAGGAAGCCGATGCCGAGCGCGATGAGCAGGATGCCGGCGGCGTTCACGGGTAGCGCCGAGAGCGCGAGGAACGCGAGCACGAGGAAGATCGCGCCCGCGACGCCGGGCAGGATGGCGCCGGGATTCTGGAGCTCGAACAGCAGTCCGTAGAAGCCGAGCATGAGCATGAGGTATGCGATGTTCGGCTCGACCAAGTGGCCGAGCACGCGATGGCGGAGCGAGGGCTCCATGCGTTCGACACGCCCGCCCGCCACACGCAGCGGCGTCGCGCTCGCCGCGCGGCGGACGATCCGGCCGTCTGACCGGGCGAGCAGCTCCTCGTGCGTTCCAGCGATGAACTCGACGACGCCCAGCTCCACCGCCTCGCGATCGCTCGCCGCGATGGCCTCGCGCACCGCGCGCTCGGCCCACGCCACGTTGCGCCCGCGCTGCGTGGCCACCGTACGCGCGAACGCCGCGGCGTCGTGCGTCGCCTTGCGCGCGAGCGTCGAGTCCATGGGGCCCTGGAGGCTCACCGGGGTGGCGGCGCCGATGTTCGTGCCCGGCGCCATGGCCGCGACATCGGCGGCGAGCGTGATGAGCACGCCCGCCGACGCGGCGTGCGCGCCCGAGGGCGACACCCACACGATCACCGGCACCGGGCTCGCAAGCTCGCGTTGCACCATGGTCCGCATGCTGCGTTCGAGCCCTCCCGGCGTGTCTAGCTCGAGCACGAGCGCGGCGTAGCGCCCGGCTCTCGCCCGCTCGATGGCCTGGCCCAGGAGGTCGTCCATGACGGGCGAGACCACGCCCTCGAGTTTCACAGCGAGCACTCGCGGCGGCGTCTCGGGCGCGGCGTGAACGGGGCGCGCGGGAGCGAACAGCGCGACGCCGAGCGCTGCTGCGCATGCGGCGATCGCGCGCGCCTGCCCGTGGCGTGGCGAGCGGGTCATGCGTCCACCTGCGCCGGCTGCCGGCGCGCGAGTGCCGCCCGCCACGCCTCCGGGTACTTGAGGCCGCTGCCCGTGTCGAAGATCACGACGCGCGCGTCCGCCGCGAGCTCGCCACTCGTCCGAAGCTGGCGCAGCGCGGCCAGCGTCGCGGCGCCCTCTGGGCAGACGAGCCAGCCCTCGCTCGCAGACAGCTCGACCATGGCGTCCAGCATGTCCTCCTCGCTCACGGCCACCGCGGTGCCATGCGTCGAACGAATGGCATCGAGGATGAGCGTGTCGGCGAACGGCGACGGCACGCGCAGGCCGCTGGCGAGCGTCGCCGCGTCGGCCCACGGCTCCGCCCGCGAGGCGCCGTTCTCGAACGCGCGGACGATGGGCGCGCAGCCCTTCACCTGCACCGCCACGAGCCGTGGCAGGCGCGCGTCCAGCCAGCCCAGCTCCTGCATCTCGCGGAACGCCTTCGCCATGCCCACGAGCCCCGTACCGCCGCCCGTCGGATAGAGGATGGCGTCCGGGAGCCGCCACCCGAGCTGCTCGGCGATCTCGTAGCCGAGCGTCTTCTTGCCCTCGAGGCGGAACGGCTCCTTGAACGTGGCCACGTTCCACCATTGCGGCGATGGCGCCCACGAGCCCAGTTCGCGTCCGCAGTCCGCGATGGTGCCCGGCACGCGGCGCACTTGGGCGCCGAACGCCTCCAGTTCCAGCGCGAACGCCTCGGGCGTGTCGTCCGGGATGGTGACGCGGCAGGCGATGCCGGCCGCGGCGGCGTATGCGGCGGCGGCGCTTCCCGCGTTCCCCGCCGAGGGCAGCGCGATGCCGGTCAAGCCCCACGCTTTGGCGCCGTTCACCGCAAGCGCCAGGCCGCGCGCCTTGAACGACTGGGTCGGGTTCGGGGACTCCTCCTTCATCCACAACTCGGCCACGTCGAGCGCCGACGCCAGTCGCGTGAGCGGCAGCAGCGGCGTGCCGCCCTCGCCCAGGCGCACGGGCGCGAACGACGACGAGAACGGCAGCAGGGCGCGGTAGCGCCACAGGTCGGTGCCAAAGCGGCCAAGGGTCTCGCGCGGCACCGCTGCGCGGATGCGCGCGAGGTCGTAGCGCACCAGCAACGGCCGGCCACACGTGGGACACACCGAGCGCGGCACCGAGACGTCGCACGAGGCGCCGCAGTCGAAACACTCGAGGTGCGACAGCGCCGGCTGGAACGCGGGGACCACGTGACCCTCCGCGCGAGCGGGCCCTCGCGGCGGGAGGATGGGCTAGTGGAACCCGCCCGCGAGCTCGTCGCGCAACTTGCAGTACGAGGCAAACCGCCGCTCGCCCACCTCGCCGCGCTCGACCGCGGCGCGCAGCGCGCAGCCGGGCTCGCGGTCGTGGCGGCAGTCGCCGAACCGGCAGCCCCCGAGATGGGGCCGCAGTTCCGGGTAATACTCCACCAGCTCCGCCGCGTCCACTCCCCACAGCGCGAACGCGCGCACGCCCGGCGTGTCGATCAACTCGGTGCCCGCTTCGGGGCGGTAGAGCACGGCCGCGGACGTGGTGTGCCGCCCCTTGCCCGTGACCTCGTTCACCTCGCCGCGCGCGATGGTCTCGTGCGGCAGGAGCCCGGTGAGCAGCGTGCTCTTGCCCACGCCCGAATGACCCACGAGCAGCGTCCGCCGGCCGCGGCAGCGTTCGCGCACGGCGTCGACGCCGCGGCCCGTCACCGCGCACGTCGCCAACCCCTCCACGCCCGCGCGCGCGTACTCGGCGAGGATCGCGTCCGCCTCGTGGCGCGCATCCAGGTCCGTCTTGTTGAGCACGAGTCCCGCCACGAGGCCGGCGCGCTCGCACTGGACGAGCACGCGGTCCACGAGGCCGTGCTTGAAGTCGGGGCGCTGCAGCGACGCCACGACCAGGACCTGGTCCAGGTTCGAGGCCACGACCTGCTCCTGCTCGCGCTCCCCGGCTGCCCGGCGCGAGAACGCGTTCCGCCGCGGCTCCACGCCCTCGACCACGGTGCGGTCGCTCTCCCAGGAGAGTTGCACGCGGTCGCCCGTCACGACGGCGTTCCCGAGCGCCTTGCGCGCGCCACGCAACCGGCCCGGAACGGTGGCCTCGTACGAGCGGCCATCGTCGGACAGCACGCGCACGCTTCCAAAGTCGATGCGCGTCACCGTCGCCTGCAGCGGGCGTGTCGCCACCGCTTCCCGCCCGGCCGCCTCGGTCAGCTCCAGCTCCCGGGGCCGGACAGCGGCAGCTCGATGTGGAACCGGGCGCCGTGGCCGAGTTCGCTGTCCACGGTGATCCTGCCGCCGTGATTCTCGATCGTGCGATGCGACGTCGAGAGCCCGAAGCCGTGGCCTTCGGCCTTGGTGGTGAACATGAACTCGAACATGCGGCCGAGGTGCTCGCGCTCGATCCCCGGCCCCGTGTCCTGCACGTCGATCTCCGCGGCCTTCGCACGCTCGTCCAAGCGTGTGCGCACCGCGATGGAGCGCCGCGACTCCTGCGCGCCCATGGCGTCCGCCGCGTTCACGAACAGGTTGATGAACACGCCCTGGATCTGACCCACGTCGGCGCGGATCTGCGGCAGGTCGGGATCCAGTTCGACGTCCCATTCCACGCCGCGGAAGCGCTTGTCGCCCTTCACGAACTCGATCGTGCTCGTGAGCATGCCGTTCAGGTCCATGGGCTCCACGTTCACCCTGTTGCGGGTGTAGTCCATGAGACCCTTCGCGAGCACGCCCATGCGCTTACTCTGCTCGAGGATGATCTGGGCATGGCGCGGCGCGTGCTCGAACGACTGCTTCTCGGAATCTTTGAGCAGCATCTGCGCGCGGGCGCTGATTGCGACGAGCTGGTTGTTGAGCTCGTGCCCGATGCCAGCCGCGAGCTCGCCCTTGGCCGCGAAGCGGGCGCTGCGCAGGTTCGCCTCCTCGGCGCGTTTCAACTCGATGAAGCGGCGGTCGGACTGGAACAGCATGAACAGCGGCGCGTAGAACAGCAGCACGCCCGGGTATCCCACCGTGGTGAACGAGATCACCATGAGTGGCGTGAGCAGGAACGAGGCCGCATCCACCTCGATGCGCGCCATGTAGAGCCAGTCCTCGAGCAGCACGGCGCGCCAGCCGCGCCCCGCCGACCAGGCCACGGCGAGCGCCACCATGGCGCGGTTGACGACGAAGTAGCCGACGACCAGGCCGAGAAACGGCAGCATGAGCGACGTGGCCTGCGCGCGATCCAGCACGCTGCCGCCCGGCATCACGGGCAGCGCGGTGCGACCGCCCAGCCACTCGAACAGTGTCGCGCCCACCGCCGTGGCCACGGCGATCTGGCCGGCGTTGAACGCGACGCGTACGAGCGGCTTCCGCAGCACGAACAGATCGGCGACGAGCGTGGAGAGCGCGGAGATCCAGATGCCGGCGCCATTCCCCCACAGCACTGCGCTCGAGAGCCCGGCCGTGGCGGAGAGGCTCCACGTCGCGGCGCCCGACAGCGTGTTGCTCCACATCGTCTCCGAGACGAGGCAGATGACGACCCAGGCGACGTAGTGGCCCCAGTCCGTCGTGAACCGGTCGGGCCAGCCCCACGCGAGTACGGCGACGGCGGCCGCGAGCGTCGCGGCGATGTACAGCCGGAGCCGGCGGCTCATCGCACCACCGCACCCGCCGGCACCACGCCGAGCCCCGCGGTGTCGAGGAGCCTGATCTCCCCGCGCTCGCCTGGAGCGCCCGCGAAGGGGTCGTCCTTCAAGAGCCAGTGCCCGTCCAGGTCCAGGTAGTCCACGAGCGGCGCCAGTTGCGCGGCCGCGGTGAGCGCCAGGCTCGACTCGACCATGGAGCCGAGCATGACCTTCATCACGTGCGCACGCGCCGCGTGGATCATGCGGTGCATCTCGCGCAGGCCCCCGGTCTTCATGAGCTTCAAGTTCACCCCGTCCACGCGGCCGGCGAGCTGAGCGATGTCGGCGAGCGTGTGCGCGCTCTCGTCCGCGAATACCGGGATCGGGCTCCGCTCGCGCACCCAGCGCAGGCCGTCCAGGTCGCCGCGCGGCACGGGCTGCTCGACGAGCTCGATCTGCAGCGGCTCGATCTTGCGCAGCACCTGCACCGCGTCGGCGGCGTTCCACGCCGTGTTCGCGTCCACCTGCAGCTTGCCCTTGAAGCCGGCGCGGATGCGGCGGAGGTTTTCGACGTCGCCGGGTCCGCCGAGCTTCACCTTCAAGATCGGGAAGTCGCGCACCGTGTCGAGCTTCCTCTCCATCTCCTCCGGGCTCGCCATGCCGAGCGTGACGCACGAGCGGGGCGCGCGCGACGGGTCCAGGCCGAACAGCTTCCACACCGGGGTCTGGAGTTTCTTGCCGATCCAGTCGTGCAGCGCCATGTCGAGCGCAGCGCGTGCCGCCGCGTGGCCCTGGAGCACGACGTCCAGCCTGCGCTCGATCGCGTCCAGCGCGAACGGGTCGTCCCCCAGGTGCGAGGACCACTCCGAGAGCGCGAATGCCGCGGTCTCGAACGTCTCACCGTAGTAGTGCGACGGCGCCGCCTCGCCCAGCCCTTCCACCCCGTCGTGCCGGAGGCGCACGAGCGTGTTCCGGTGCGCGCGGCGCGCGCCGTGCGCGATGCGGAACTCGAACACGGTCTCGAGGCTCAGCGTTTCCTGGATCACCTGCATGCTTCGCATCCTCCCCGGCTCCGGCCGGGCCATGCTACTCCGGCTACTCGTTCGAGGCGCGACGCTTGCGCTCGTCGAGCCGCCGCTGCAGCTCGGTCGCGACCGCCTCGACCCCGAATCGAACCGGATCGACCGTGGGCACTCCCGTCAGCTGCTGCGTCGTCTCGATGGCGCGACGCGCCTCGAGATCGTCCAGCAGCATCGTGTTGAGCGCCAGCGCCAGCACCGGCGCCGGCCGGATCCAGCCCGCCGCGCGCTCGTTGTCGCGCAGGACCTCGGTGAGCGAGCGCAGCTTCGGCGCCGGGCCGGCGTCCATGAGCTTGACGTGCGTGCGACCGGCCTGGTGGCACAACACCAGCACCTCGGGACAGGCGCCGTGCATGAGCGACAGCGTCACGCCCGAGTACGCCGGGTGGTGGATCGCCCCCTGGCCTTCGACGATGACGATATCGGCATCGCGGGACGCCTCGAGCACCAGGTGTTCCGCGAGCCCGGCCACGAAATCCGCCGGCACAGCGTCGATCGCGGCACCATGGTCGGCGATGAAGATGCCGGTCTGCCCGGTGGCGACGAACGCCGAGCGCACGCCGCGGTCCTCGAGCTCGCGATGGAGCTCGACCGCGGTCGTCATCTTGCCCACGTTGCAGTCCGTCCCCACGGTGAGCACGACGAGCGCGTCCACGGTGGCGGCACGCCGCGCGGCGATCGAGCGCCGGGCCGGCGGCCGGCGCACGTCGAGCAGCGCGCAGCCCTTCGCCTCGGCGAGTGCTGCGAGTTCTGGGTCGTCGCCCAGGAACACGTGCAGCCCCGAGAGCACGTCCCAGCCGCGCATCAGCGCGTCGGCGACGACGCGCCGCCACGAGTCGGGCAGCATGCCGCCCTGCGGCGCCAACCCCAGCAGCAGCGTATCGGCGTCGTGCGCGGCAGCGGCCTCGAGCCCGGTCACGACCGGGATCGCGCCGCCCACACCGACGCAGTCCTCCGACGTGCGGCCCGCGCGGACCGAGTCGATGACGGCCACGACCTCGTCCGGGCGGTAGCGGATCACGCCGAGCGCAGTCTTGGCGTCGAGTGGCGTGAAGCTCCCTTCCGCCATCACCGCGATCCGTCGTTGCTTTCCCAGCATCGGGCCTCGCTCTCCCCTCGTGGGATGTCGTGCGTGTCGTGGCGCCCCGTCTCATGGCGGACCTGCGGCGCCGGGCGCGTCAGCGCAGGGACTCGTAGACCTTCACGTACTTCCCGACCATCTCCTCGGCCCCGAAGCGTGACATCGCCACGCGGCGCCCGCGGCGGCCCATCGCGCGGCGCAAAGTGTTGTTCGTGAGCAGCTTGAGCACCGACGCCGTGTAACCGGCAACGTGCGTCGGGTCGTGCAGGAAACCCGTGAACCCATGCTCGACCACCTCGGGCAGACCCCCGGCATTCGAGCACACCACCGGCACTTCCGCGCTCATGGCCTCGAGCGCCACGAGCCCGAAGCTCTCCGAGGAGCTCGGCAATAGGAATACATCGGCAAGTGGCAGCATCTCCTCCATCAGGTCCTGGTTTCCGAGGAACAGGACGTCGCGATTCACCCCCAGCTCGCGGGCGAGCTGCTCGGCCCCGGCCTTCTCCGGGCCATCCCCCACCATGACGAGCTTGGCCTGAAGTCGCTTGCGAACCTCGGCGAACACTTGAATCACCACCGGTATGTTCTTGACGGGCCGGAAGTTGGACGCATGCATGAGCACCTTTGTGCCGGGACCACCGAGCGGCACGCGATGGTCGCGCTTCGGGGCGAACACGTGTGGGTCCACGAAGTTGTAGATGACCTCGATCGGACGCGTGATCCCGAACGTGGCCTCGGCGCGCTCCTTGAGGAACCGGCTCACGGCCGTGAGCCGGTCGCTCGACTGCATGCTGAACTGCGTGACGCGGTAGAGCGACGGCTCAGCCCCCACCACGGTGATGTCGGTGCCGTGCAGCGTCGTGACCACGCCCAGGTGGCGCGGCAGCATGATCTGCTTGGCGAGGTAGGCGCTGGTCGCGAACGGCATCGCGTAGTGCACGTGCAGCACGTCCAGGGAATAGTTCTCCACGACCTCCACCATCTTGGTGGCGAGCGCCAGGTTGCTCGGCGCTTCCTCGAACGCCGGGTAGTGCGCCGTGGCCGCCTCATGGAAGTAGAGGTTCTGCTCGAACGTGCGCAGCCGGAACGGCAGCCGGCTGGCGATCAGGTGTACCTCGTGGCCGCGGCGCGCGAGCTGGCGGCCGAGCTCGGACGCCACGACGCCGCTGCCGCCGAAATGCGCGTAGCAGCTGATGCCGATGCGCAACTTCGTCGCGCGCCGGCGGCGAGGCCGCGCCGGCGCGGCTCCGGTCTTCCTGCGCCGCGGTTTCGCCCTGGCGGGCCGTCGCGCGCGAGCTCGACTAGCCACGGCCTCCTCCCGCAGCTCCCAATAGAGCGCGCGCGTCGTCCACGGGCCACGCGCCGCGCACGCGGAAGCCTTCGGCATGCGCGACGCCCGCGAGGGCACCCCAGGCGCGCGCGCGGCCTTCGACCGACTCCAGGAATCCAGCCGCGGTGAGATAGGTCGGATCCCCGGCCGCGGGATCGAACTGGCTGGCGTGCGCGCGCACCGCGTCCATGCGCCTATTCCATACGTCGCTCACGTCCACCACGAGGTGCGCTGGCGCGGAAGCGCGATAGAGCACGAACAGGAGCCGCGCGGGGCGGTACCGCTCGCCTTGCGCCTCGTAGCCCGCGAGCCCGGCCAGGTAGCAGGCCCGCGCCACGAGGAACGAGGCCTCGACGTGGTCCGGATGCTCGTCGTGCCGGTCGGGAGCGATGACCAGTGAGGGACGGTGTTCTCGAAGGCACTACACAACGGCGCGCAACTGGCCCTGATCGTGACGCTCGAGTCCGCAGTCCGGAAGTCCCAGCGACAGTCGCCGCTCCGCGCCGAGGATCCGCGCGGCCGCCGCCGCCTCGCGCGCGCGCGTCGCGACGTCGCCGCGCGTGCCGCGCTCGCCGCGCGTCAGGTCCACGATGCCGGCCCGGTGGCCGTGCGCAGCGAGCCGCGCCACGAGCCCGCCGCAGGTGAGCTCGACGTCGTCGGGGTGAGCGCCGAACGCGAGCACGTCCAAGGCCATCACGCCTCCAGCAGGTAGTGCTCGTGAACGCCGTCGGCGACGCGCAGCGCGTGCTCGCTCGCGAGTTCGCAGAGCGCGCTCACGACGCCGGGGCCGAGGCGGGCCACGGGCTCCAGCGACGCGAGCCGGCGTTCCTGCAGCTTGTCGCCAGGCCACAGCACATAGCGCAGCCGGCGCCACAGCGGATGCTCGCGGTCGAGCTTGCCGCGCGCCTTGGCCAGCACGCCCTCGGCCAGGCGCGCGAGCTGGAAGTCCATCTTGCCGCGGGCCGACTCCACCATCTGCGGCAGGCTCGCGTCGTAGCCGCGCGAGCAGTCTGAGAGATCCGCAAGCGAGCGCTCGACCGCCTCGCGTGAGGCTCCAAGCAAGCGACGCAGCGCTTGGGGGACACGCGCCTCGGCCACGCGCGCAACCACCTGGTCGGTATGGGCCACGAGGTCCCAAGGCTCGCAGCCCGAGGCCTCGAGCAACTCCAGCGCCGCGGCGGGAAGCCAGGTGGCGCCGAAGCGCGGCACCGGAGCGGCGGGCCGAACCGAGACGCCTTCGAACACCTCGCGGAGTTCGAGCAGGTAGGCCACCTCGCCCGGGCCGCAGGCCATGGCCACGGTCGGGAACACGCCGTCCTGCACCGCCGGCCGGAGCGCGACGCTGGGCGAGAACGGCTGCGACGCCCCCGCGGCGCGCGCGCCCTCCGCCGAGGACTTGTGCCGGCGGCCATTGGTGAGCGAGAAGACGAACGACTCGAGCGCCGCGTCGTTCAGCGCACGTTTGCCCGCGAGC